>JAWOKW010000209.1:0-3722 GCA_033854095.1 Candidatus Methanoperedens sp.
GGTGTGTCTTCTTACTTTTCCGTATACGCAAATATCTTTCATAGGTCACTGTATCAATAATAGGTGGAACAGGGATTTGAAACCCCTCGCCCTTCCTCGTTTGAATCTTTATGCCAAAAGCATATTCTTTGGCAGCAATGAGAACTGCCTGGATACTTGATCGTGCCCATTGGATTCTCCGAGGAATGCTACTCCCTTTCTGAGGAGCATTTAGCCCAATCAGACGTTTACGAATTTCCAATATGGGAACACCTTCAACATACCAAGCAAAAATTTGTCTGACCCAGAAGGCTTCCTGCTCGACAACTTCAATGACATCCCCATTGCGGCAGTAACCATACCGATCCTGTCCTGTATTCGCTTTTCCGGCTCTGAGCCGTGCCTTTACACCCATGGTCATACGCTCTTTCATACCATCTAATTCCATTTGCGCGACCCAGGCTCGGAGAGGTGCAATCTTGGGATCAAACGTCTCACGTGCCAGCATGATGGATACTTTACACTCCTGAATGGTCTCCAAAACTAAAAGCATAGCGCGCATTCCCCGATAGAGCCGATCTTCACGCCATGCCAGGATGATGTCAAATTCACCCTTTACAGCACCATTGAGCATCGCCAGCAACCCAGGGCGATCTGCACGAGTCCCAGAAGGCTCAACGAGTTTGTTTCTGACACGATATTTTTCAATATCACGATACACGTTCACAATTTGCAGCCCCTGTTCATCTGCCAGTTTTCGGCAATCGGCTTCTTGTTCTGCCGGGCTTGATTTTTCACCCTGATGTTCAGAAGATGTTCGAACATAAATTACTGCACGAGTTTTCATATAAACCTCCATGATGCGCGTTTTACATAGTCCAAATGGCACTTACCCTGATATGGCCTTTACTGGGTCGGAACGAAGATGTCTTGCCGGAAGATTGAGCTTGCTTGGCACCGCCCATCGTTGGCCAATGCCCGCCACTGGCGACTCCGCCTTTATCATCAATACTCTTTTCCAAAATTCCCAGGATGGGAAGGCGTATCGTCACTGTGAATTGATGGTTTCGGTCTACATCGATTTTTTCCACGAGTGTCTCAATGATCTGACGTTTCAATTCACAGACGTATAGCTGTTCATTCGGTGTATCAGGTACATGATTGAGACCCTGGATACCTTGTTGCAAATCAACAAAGTACTGCCTGACCTTTGCCTCCCAATCAATCAATAACCGCGCATCAATAGCTTCCTGGATGGCAGCCAGTTGCTTCTTTAATTCGACCTCTCTTACGGACATGCTCGTCAATTGCTGTTCCATTTCCACCTCTGATATTGCTCTCTTCCGAGCGCGGGTGATTACCCACTGTCGATTGATCAGGAGAGTGTCCAATTCCTTTTCAATGAGTTCCTTATCAGTACTTTGTGAAAGCCCGCCTTCTTTTAGTTCTTCGATAAGAATTCGCGCCTGATCCATCAAGAGTTCCGGGTGGTTGATCGCACTGCAAACCTGTTCCCAGACATTTTGATCAGCCTTTTTATTGCTGACAGAATGCGGACAATCCGGTGAGATCAATTCCTGATGTCTGCATCCGCACAGGTAGTAACCGTAAATTTTCCCGCTCTTCCATTCCCCATCCCAGTGCTCGCGAGATGGCCGCGAGATATGCAGGGACATGCGATAACCACAAGGACAATACAACAGGCCTCGGATCAGAAAATCCCTTTTTGGAATTTGCGTTGGAGGAAAAACACGTGTGCTTTTTATGCCCCCGAACTGCTTATATGTTTCCATATCCAGAATAGGATTGGTCTGGAGCTGAAAACTCTCGCCCTCTCGCCTCTGTGTCTTTACTCCATTTGCATAATCACCCGCGCCCTGCAGAATGCCCTGAATACTACTTATGGCCCAGGGAATACGGCGCGCCGTAGTTGCCTCTTTTTGAGGAGCGTTTTCGGCTATCAGGCGTTTTCTCATTTCCCGCAATGGAATACCTTCGATGTACCACGCAAAGATCTGCCGTACCCATTTAGCCTCCTCTGGAACGATCTCGACCTTTTCGCCAACACGATGGTAGCCATATCGATCCTGCCCAGAATTTGCCTTACCCGCCTTAAGGCGCGCCTTTACCCCCATAGTCATGCGCTCCTTGATATTTTCTAGTTCTACTTGAGCCAGCCATGCCTTGAGAGGAGCCGTTGCGGGGTCAAAGGTTTCAAGCGCCAACATGATGGAAATATTGTTTTGCTGGATCGTTTCAAGAACCAAAAGCATGGCTCGCATACCCCGATACAGCCTGTCCTCTCGCCATGCCAGAATGACATCGAATTGATTGTCGGCGGCGTCACGGAGCATCGCCAGTAGGCCAGGACGGTCATAGCGAGTCCCAGAAGGCTCCACCCATTTATTCTTGACCCGATACCGTTCAATGTCACGATACACATTGACGACCACAAAACCCTGTGTTTCAGCGAACCGACGGCAATCTAATTCCTGTTCTACAGGACTGCATTTTTCACCCTGATATTCGGATGAAGTTCTCACGTAAATCACTGCTCTTTTCGCCATTGGCAACTCCCTATCATTGAATATGTCGGATCGGTGGGGGCCGCGGCTGGGGCGGCCCATGACGGCAAGATTAGTTTTGCTGCGTTTTTTGGAGGGCTTCCTGATAAAGCCTAGTTCCCAACACTGTCTTTTGCTCGCTTGGGGACATGCCTAGCCTCACTGCAACGTCTAGAAGCAGCAAGCCCACTGAGGTAGAGATATCGACCAAGCTCTCGCCTTCTGCGGCCACTTCCCACTCCTGGCGTATGTTCGCTAGAGCATTCTGTGCCTCTGCTCGGTCAAACGGCGCGCTAATCCGGGTCCCACGATTTGCAAACTGAAGATTCATCTTTATTCTCCTTGAGTGGGCGTTCAGCTTCCCCCAGCCAGAAAGCAAAACGCCCCGATGGAATCCCACCAGGGCGTTTGTAGAGGCTATAATTATAAATAGCCCGCCTACCGCTTATGCCGGTGGGTTGGGTTAGGGCGTGTATCGTGTTCGCGCACTTTACGCGCCCGTTCTTCTGTAGGAGTACATTTTAGCACTAAAGTGTACTTTAGCCAAGTAAATGAACGGGCAATGTGAAGGATCTGTTTTATTTGGTCGGTTTGGGACCGTACCGCTTATCTTCGGACTGCTTAGCTTCCTTTAGATAAGACAACAGAGATTTCTTACTGATTGCCCACACCGGACCAAATTTGTGGGCAACGACCTTCCCCGCTCGAACAGTAATGCGCAAGTACTCCGCATGATAGCCGCTCAGTTTTGATGCTTGCTGGATTGTCAACCACTCATCGTCTACCATAGTTTGCGCTCCGGCGGGGAATTATACCCTTCATGCTATAAAGGAATACGCCCAGGTTATTTGGTTTTAGCTGTTCTCCTCGTCTCGTTTCTTTACTTGAAACAATCAAGGATTAATGTATTGCGCCGGTTCAGGGCTTTCTGAGACTTGATTGCATTCAGTCTGCTTGATCTGCTCTTCCTGTGCTGATTCGGCCTCTCTGCGTTGGCGGACTCTACGCCCATACTCTGCAATGGCCTTGAACATTTGGATTAGTGCAGTACGATCTGCGTCAGCTGGCGGTAAAGTATTCATCATTACGAACAAGTGTATTAGATTCATTCCAGGGGTATTCGATATCTGTCCGAATAAGCAAGGAAGTGCTACATAGATTGCCTCTTGATTATCTAAT
>JAWOKW010000210.1:0-6264 GCA_033854095.1 Candidatus Methanoperedens sp.
CCCATACCCTTAGGAATAAATACTTCAATAAAGAAGAATTGTAATAAGCCTAAAACAATTTGGATGATGATGTCAAATGCCGGTACTGAGCATAATTGCATGCGATATGCTTGAAGATGAACTCGCATACCTGCTCTCGCATGACAGCGAGCTTGTTCAGTTGATACTGGTAGACAACAATAACCATCTTGGGCTGCAAAGAAAATTAAAATCCCTGGGATGTTTCCATGCACTCATTCCGCTTGATAGGGTTCCAGAAATACTGGAAAAAAAGCATAAAACGAAAGTAACAGTGGTTGCCAATATGCTTAAGATGGGATTGCATATCGATGTTGAACTGTTAAGAACTGAAGTGTACAGGAATATAAGTGAAATGTCCCGTTTTTCAGACAGGATTCTTATTTTCTATGGCACATGCGGGCATTCGCTTGTAAGCATTGAAAAAGATTTTGGAAATCTTGGATGCCAGCTTTACTTCCTGAAAAATGATAAAGGGGAGATCGTAGAAGACTGCATCAGCGCTGCCCTTGGCGGGAACGATGCCTATGCTAAGGCAATGAGCGAAGGTGAAGGCATGTATTTCCTTACTCCGATGTGGGCTTCTGGATGGGGGGAGTTCCCAAAGGAAATGTTCACAGAGCTCTCAGAGCATGATAAAAAGTATATCAGACGGTACAGAAGGGTTGCAAAGATTAATACAGGACTTTCATATGAGCCTGACTTTGACGAAAACGTAAGGGATTTTGCGAGGTTCTTTAATTTGAAAATCGTGGAACTTCAGGGGAGTAAAAAGATAGCTGAGCAAAGTTACCAGAACGCTAAAAAGCTTACTAGAGATTCATGAAAGGAGCCTACATCCTGATCATGGAACTGGATAGCGATGCAGACATCCATGTAGGGAAGCTCGGAACCCTTAATTTCAAAAAAGGTTTCTATGCCTACGTAGGTTCAGCCCGCGGCAGGGGTGGTTTTAAACGCGTAGTGCGGCATTTCAACGTAGCCGAGGGTAAGAACAGGACGCGGAAATGGCATATCGATTATCTCCTGCCCCACTCTAAGGTCGTATGTGCAGTCCTTTTGCCAGCAGATACTGATATTGAATGTGCTATTGCGAACTCTCTCTGTGAGTTTTCTAAAATCTCTGGTTTTGGATGCACTGACTGCTCATGTCCAGCACATCTTTTCTTCTCTTGCAAGGATTTAAAAAATAGGGTCATTGATAGCTGCAATAAACTCATAGAAAACGAAAGTATCATAATAAGCCCGCGCATCTAAGTATGATAATATGGACATCGGAATTATTGGAGGCTCTGGATATACAGGCGGCGAGCTTCTGCGCTTGCTTGCATCGCATCCAGAAGCTAATGTCGTTGCAGTGACATCAAGGAACAAAAAAGGACAGAAGGTCAGCGATACTCACACGCATCTTCGGAAAATATATAAACTGGATTTTGAAGACATGAATCCCGAAGAAGTCGCATCCTGCTGCGATGTCGTATTCACTGCGGTGCCGCACGGCACTGCCATGCAGATCGTTCCGCAGCTCCTTGATGCTGGTGTAAAGGTCATAGACCTGAGCGCAGATTATCGTTTAAAGGCGCAGGTTTTTGAAAAGGTTTACAAGATAAAACATACAGACCCGAGGAAAGCTGTGTACGGCATTCCCGAACTCCATCCAGAAGTGGCAGAGCAGTCCTTTATCGCCAACCCAGGCTGCTACCCCACTGGTGCATCCCTTGCAGCCGCACCTTTAGCCGCTGCCCATCTTATCGAACTTGCTGTCTTTGATTCAAAAAGCGGGATTTCAGGTGCAGGCGCTGAGCCGACAGAAGTGTCCCATTATCCGAACATGGCAGAGAACATCCAGGCATATAAGCTCACAGCCCACCGCCATCGCGCCGAGATCGTGCAGGAACTCTCGCGGCTTGACAGCAGTTTAACAAAGCTCAGCTTTACTCCGCATGTCATTCCATCTGTGCGCGGGATTCTCACCACAGCGCATATCTTTGTCAAAAAGGAGTTGAGCGAGGAAGAAGTCAGCAAGATATATCATGATTTTTATCAGGATAAACCCTTTATCAGGTTGATCAATGGCATCCCGATGCTGAGCAGCGTGCGCGCATCAAATTTCTGCGATATAGGTTTTGAGCTCGAAAAAGACAGCAACAGGATCGTGGTTATATCCGCAATAGATAATCTTGTCAAAGGAGCATCAGGACAGGCGATACAGAACATGAACATCATGTTCGGACTTAACGAAACGACAGGTCTCTGGACGCCGGCTGCTGCTCCATGAGGTGAACATGAAAGTAAAAGATGTAATGAATAAGGATGTGATTTCCTGCAAGCCTGATGATTCTGTGGCTGCCCTTGCGCGGCTATTTAAAGAGAACCATATCAGCGGCATGCCTGTAGTCGAAGAAGAAAAGGTTGTAGGGATTGTTTCTGAAACAGATTTGCTCAGGTTATTTAAGACCCCTGAATTCTCAGGAGAATTATGGCTGCCCAGCCCGCTTGAGGTTATCGAGCTCCCGATAAGGAACATTGTCAGGTTTGAAGAGATTAAAAAAGCTCTTGAGGATGTGAAGTTAAAGCCTGTCAGAAGTATTATGAAAAAAACCGTTCATTCTGTTTCTCCTGAAGACAGTTTAGAAGATGCTTCCAGCACGATGGTCAGGCATAAGGTCAACAGGCTGCCTGTCGTGGAGAATGGGAAACTGGTAGGGATCGTAGCACGAAGCGATATAATCAGAGGACTTTCAACAGCACAGGAATAATTATGAAGACAATAGAAGGCGGCATCTGTGCGGTCAATGGTGTGAAAGCGAACGGGATTAAACAGGGAAAGAACGGTCTTGCGATAATTGTGACTGATGCGCAGAAGCTTGCAACAGCAGGCGTTTTCACACGCAACATGGTAATTGCCGCGCCGCTCGTTGTCACAAGGGATGCACTTTCAAAAGGGGAGCTGAGAGCGATTATAGCCAACAGCGGTTGTGCCAATGCTTTCACAGGTGAGAAAGGCATGCTTGATGCACACTGGATGGCTACTCTGCTGGCAAAAAAATTGAAGTGCAGACAGGATGAAATCGGCGTGGCTTCCACAGGCGTTATTGGCAGATATCTTGATAAAACATGGATGGCGGCACGTCTGGATGAAGTGTTCAACGGTTTATCAAATGCAGCAGATGCAAGTAAAGCCTGTGCGCGCGCTGTCATGACAACAGACAGGGTCGTGAAAGAAGTAGCGGTCGAACTTGATAACGGCGTCCGCATCGCAGGGATCGCAAAAGGGTCAGGGATGATAGAACCAAATATGGGTACAATGCTTGCTTTTTTGTACACGGATGCGTCTTTTTCAAAGGAAAAACTTGATGCCTGCTTAAAAAAAGCAGTTGATAAAAGTTTTAATATGGTCGTGGTGGATGGGGATACGAGCACCAATGATATGGCGCTCCTTACTGCTACGGGTTATCGGGAGTGTGAAGAGGATATATTTCAGGAAGGGCTTGACGCTGTATGTATAACTATTGCAAAGATGATGGCAAAGGACGGCGAAGGCGCAACTAAATTGATTGAGTCAAGAGTTAAAGGTGCACTCTCTGAAGACGACGCCAAAAGGGCAGCCAAAGCGATCGTACGTTCGCCGCTTGTGAAGACCGCGATATTTGGAAAAGACCCGAATTGGGGAAGGATTGTGGCTGCGGCAGGATATTCAGGTGCAGAGATTGAACAGGATAAAATATCCCTTAAGTTCTCGGATAATAAGAACGAAACAATACTTGTTGATTCGGGCAGGATAGTCGAGGGGAAGCTTGAGGCGCTAAAGAGCATTATGGATAGCGATGAGATCATTATTGAAGTGGATATAGGTCTTGGAGACTGCAAAGCAACGGCATGGGGCTGCGACCTGACGTATGAATATGTGAAGATCAATGCGATGTATACCACATGATATACTATATGAGAAAAAAGTCACGTTATTTTATCAGTTCATACAGCATTTTCATCGCTTCTTTCTCCCGCGTTCCGCCGCATTTTTTAACTATGCTGTTATAATATTTGATGCAGTCAAGGTATTTCTGTTCCTTTAAAAGCACATATCGTGTAGCATGGATCGCTGCCTCTATAACAGCATTGAAGCCCCGGTTCACAGCCTGGATAGCCAGGCGATTTATTTTTCCGCTCACAGGAAGAAGATCAACAACTACAATGTTTTCATTTCTTGTATATCTGCACTCAAAAACAAGCCATCCCAGAGCCTCTTTCAGAACAGGGAAACCTTCCACGAATTCAAATCGCTCTGGTCCAATATCAGAAAGCGCAGACAGCACAAATAAAAGCGGGTCGTTCACGATGTTCGCAACTGCCACAGATTTACTGAGGATATTGTCCATTGTCCGTGAACTATAAATCTTTGCAAAAAGCCGGCTGCCTTTCCTGTGCAAACCAATTGGCGCGGCATTTGGCACTCCTTCGGATGAGAGCGTTGTAAAAATCACCTCTGATATCCCTTCATGTATCCCAAGTTCTTCAATATCTATCAAAATTTCATACCTTCAAAAAGCAGTACAAACAAGCCTGCGATGATTATATCAGCAGTTGAACCTGGATTGATGCCTTCCTTTAATAATTCTTCGTCAAACGAGTGTATTTCATCCATCAGCTTCGTTCTGCTCAATCCGCCCATCAATATTTCTCCTGCCCTCAAAGAAACCTCCTCTGCTTTCCTGCTTCCGAATTTTGTCTGGATGAATGTATCTTTATGTGAGGATAAGATATTCAGAAACGTAAGCACAACGGCATAATTAATACTGCAGTTTCTATCAAGTCTTTCCTGAATCGAATCTGCACATCCAAATGTCTTCCAGAACCCGTTTGTCCATTCTTCCGCGATCATATCATAGCTGCTTGAAATCTCCATGAGATTAAATAGAGTTAATCCCTGCTCTTTTATTTTTCTAATCGATGCTGTACTGCCAAGGTCGAGGTCGCTCACACGCCTGACCTTCACCTTCGTTTCTGAGAACGCCCTGTAAAATTCAACAGCATCCTCCACTGTTGTTTCTCTTGCGACCTTTTTAGCATGCCATTGCAGACTTGTTTTTTTTGTACATCTGCCTGCTGCTATTACAAGCGGGATTAGAAGCAGAAATGCTCCAAAATGGGTATTGCCTCCTTTCTGCCAGTTGCTGCTTTCGATAACGGCTTCATGGATGAGCGAGCCGACCCCATATCTTAAACGTGCAGCTTTTTCAAGTACCGGATATATTCCAACTGCGCTTGCTAAGAAATGTTCAAATCTGGTATCAGTATAATTATGGTCTCTATCGATATTGCCAGGCTTTGGAGTGGCAGAGACCTCAAGAAGCATAGCAAGCTGGGCGCATCGAGCGATGTAGGAGGGGTCGGAGAGGGTCATAGTTCGATTTCAGACTCAATTATGAATTTGGTTTTGCCTCGTTCCATTTTCCCGCTGCAATCAGGACATTTTTTTAATCTTCGCATAATTACCTCCTCTTTGTAAATTCCTTAATTTTCTGTTCTATTTGTATCATATATCAGCAGTTCACGCCCTCTTTTAAGCGTCATAATTTTCTCTCTCACGCTCTGAAATCGATTTTCTTCAATCCTGTGCTTCATATCATTCCAGAATTTTCTGATTTTATAAAAATATTCTGAAACATCCAGGCTGTCCCCAAAAACCACTTCGTACTTCTGGATAACAGAGGCTTTTATACGCAGAGAAAGAAGCTCAAATATTTTAATATCATATATATCCGGCGCCTTTCCCAGAAAGCTCTTCCATATCTCGATGCACCTGCTTCTGTTCTTTTCTCTGGTAATCACGGCAATATCAATGTCAGAACGCTTGTCTGCTCTTTTTCTTGCATACGAACCAAAAACAACTACTTCATAGTCTTTTAAAAAAGCAAGGTCGGTTTTGATCTCATCTATGCTTTTCACAGCAGTTCACCTTCAAAGCTCTCTACAAATTTGTGAATTTTAAGCTCCTCTGCGAGCTCTGTGTCGATAAGCCCTTTTTCTTTAAGGATATCTATGTTCTCATAATCGTCACCAACGTTGATTCCAATATCTCTTACCAGCATGGCAGCCATATCCATTGCAGCATCAATAGCAGTCTGCACTCTGTAGAGCACTCCATCTATCTCAAGTTCATACAGCGCATCAATATTGTCTGGAAGCGTGTACATCTTTTCAAGAATATATCCGATCTTGGAAAGGTATTGATTTTTTCGCTCA
>JAWOKW010000211.1:0-4030 GCA_033854095.1 Candidatus Methanoperedens sp.
GTAAACGGCAGAAAAGCGAGTCCCGATGAAAAGGGAACTGAAAGGCTTGGCGCAACATTCTTCAATATCAAGCTTGACAGAGCAGAAAAGCGAGTCCCGATGAAAAGGGAACTGAAAGGGTGTAGACTGATATGTATTAGGTGCACCAGTGTACACTGCAGAAAAGCGAGTTCCGATGAAAAGGGAACTGAAAGGAACGGAAATGGCGGGCAGACTTCGCACATACATATTAGTGTCGTGTCAATGATGTAATGTCGCAATATTTATGGTATATATTCTTCATAATAAATTGAGAGAATTGAATATGAAGATATATATCGTGACACTTTCTAAAGATGAACGCGAAGCTTTTGGTGCACTCACATCCAAAGGTAAAAAAATCACAGAAAATACTTAATGCTCTGATTCTACTTGGTTGCGATGAGGGTGAGTATCAGATTAAACGTTCGACAAATGAAGAATATCAATGTCCTTGAAAGCCTGCCTGGCAATAGCCTTTCGATCGGCTTCTATGTTGGATATTCCGCTGCTGAGGTCACCGAATGGGGTTGCAGCTCTGCTCATAGTTCGCAATCTTCTGTCCCTGATTAGCTCATTAAAAAAGTCAACTTTTCTCATCTTCGAAGCTCATGAAATTTTCCACCCAGCCACGTGCAGGGCAGAGTAATTAGTATAAGCGCAATCGGATACCAGGCAGATGAATTTTCCCAATTCGCTATTGAGCCGAGTATGGTTACCACAACTCCTATTATTCCGAGTATGATCACATGACGCATTGGCTGGTTCGGCGCCAGAGATGCGGTTACATAACCGGCTGCCACCGTATAAGCACCGCGATATGCAAGAGCAAGCATTAGCATCCACCAGATGAAAAATCCCTTACCTGGAGATGGAAAAACACCAGTTGTTTCCAATACAAAATCTGTGCCAATAGATAAAATAGCACCTACGATTATTCCAGCAAGGATGGCTCCGATGCTTTTGAAAATATTCTTATTCATTGTATCCTCCTGGTAGATTGTTTGAGAATTATTTCAGGTCCCCACCACTTTTTTACCTCTTCAGGATCTGTCCAGGCTTTCCACACTTTCTCGACAGGTGCGTCGATGATGCGGGTCACGACGAGGTCGCGCTTCTCAATGTTCTTCACAGCGCTGCTTATTGCCTTTTTTTCAGTCCCAGTGACAGCACGTGCCATCGGTAAGACTTCGTATTTCAAAAGGCCGTTGGCAGGATCATGTTTAAGGAGATCGCGCATTTCGGCTTCATCCTGGACCTGGTATATTCCGATGCCATACACGCCTTCAGGATCCATTACATGCCCGAATATGATCGCAATTCCCTGCGATGCTTTTTCTGACCAGTACGCGACGTGCTTATCCATGATTGCACGCTCCTCGGCCGTCATGTCAAGGTGGAATGTCGGTCTTGGGTTTTGGGTCCTGATGAAGAAGTACATATTTTTATTACCTCATCGGCTGGTAGCGCACTAAAACGATTCCATTTTTAAACGCTCTTGCTTCAAGAAGTTTCAGGTTCATCTTTTCAACGTCTTTGAATAATGGCTTGCCGGCGCCCAAAATGATTGGAACGACCACAAGACTGTATTCGTCAATGAGGCCAAGGTTTGTAAGCTGCTGCACGACAGCGCCACTGCCCAATATCGTGATATCCTCTTTTTCTTTCAGCTTACGGATTTCTTCCGGCTTTATTTCATTAAGGATCCTGATATTTTTCCAGTTGGGCCCTTCCTCCA
Source organism: Candidatus Methanoperedens sp. (assembly GCA_033854095.1). Taxonomy (GTDB): domain Archaea; phylum Halobacteriota; class Methanosarcinia; order Methanosarcinales; family Methanoperedenaceae; genus Methanoperedens. The sequence goes on from JAWOKW010000211.1 coordinate 1,757, forward strand.
TGCTCTTTAGCGTTTTTGAAAAAACTATCTTCGGATTACTGTTTACGACCTCGGCCATACCCGGATCGTTCTTGATCGCATCTGGGGTGGGCCAGTAACTTTTCATCATTTCATAGGTCGTATGACCAAACATCAGCGCACCCCTGCCTGATTTCGCCTGCCCGTGGGTATACTTTTCCCATTACACTTATTTTTCTCATAAACCTCCACTAATAAGATAATTATATGTTCGATGATATAAGGATTTTTCATAGATGTTCGCTTAAGCTGTCCATGAATCATTAGTCTCCGCGTTTGTTTCATAGGATTTCATAAGGATACATCCTGAAATCTCTATATAGAAGAGTCAGACATTCTGTTTAGACTTCCATGCGTACCAGATAATCAAAGACTGCGCCCACGATGATGTTGGCCAAGCGATTTATCGGATCCTTCAAGGTCAGGGATAGGAAAGCCATTATCAATGGAACTAAGAATAAGATAGCAAATAGCAGTATCAGTTCAGGTCCTATTTTCGTGCCCTCTACTTCCCCGGCCATTATTTGCGCCATTACTCCTGGCTCCAGAAGCACCAATATCTGATGAGCCAAGAAAGCCACTGCACTAAACAACCACAGCACTGAAATCTTTATCTTCCAATCTTCTATAGACCTATCATTTCTTTAACCGAAAACCTTTCTTTCGAACAAAAAATCGAACATCTGGCCCAAAGTCCAGTTATATTCAGTGACTCTCAGTTCAGTTTTTCCATCAATTTCTCCAATTTTATTCCTTTGATTTCGATTACATAGGCGCTGGCTCAAGCATGCTCACCCTGTTGCCTTCTGTATCAATGAATGATACGTACAATCCGATTTTGGGTATTTCCATCGGCTCGCCAAGAACTTCTCCACCCGCATCGGCGACTTTCTTCATCGCTTCCTTGAGATCATCCACGGCAATAATTACTGAGGGGTACTGAGCCGGCCAATCGGGTTTCTTAGGAAAAAACCCGCCGTTGATGGCACCGGGTTTTTTTACCATCCTGTTCTCGTCGGTTTCCGTTGTGGCTGCAGTAACGTAATCGCCCATGTCTTTACCAAGCTTCTGCATCTGCCAGCCGAAAGCCTTCGTGTAAAACTTTACGAGGCGTTCGCGGTTTTCATACGGCATTTCGAAATGCACTACTGGATTCATTTTTGTCAAATTTTATTACCTCCTTTTGTTTTGATCATTTCATTAGTGTTCAGTCAGTCCTTTTGGATAATTGTCCTCGATGAGGTTCAGATTGATGTTATGCTCAAGCCATGCCTTTGCCTCATCAAGAACTGTGGTGAAGCATTATCACCATAAGGAGTAAAAATCCATTCCAGAATTTGGCAGTAGTCTCGGGATTTACAAATAGTTGAAATTTTTTCATATCTGATTAATCACCTCTTGAGTGGTTCTTTGTAAAGGTCGAGGCAGAGTGAAGAGGCTATATATTTGATGCCTTCCTTTTCGGCTACGATCCCAATCATATCGATGGGTTCCTTACTCGACATAGAGAGCCAGCTTCTCAAGTGCCGACCGCGTGCCTAACTCATTATCCTCGGGTCGAATGCCTGACGGAATGTTCTTGAATAATTCACAATATAGGGAACAGCTATCGTTGAAAATCATACAGCTGTCCAGTATTACGAACTCTGAAACAATTACTTTTCTCATAAACCTCTGTAATAATTTTCTGGATAAGTTTCATTCAGTATTGGGATATCGGGTGATACCCATTATTGGCGCTCCTGTTAGCGACATTGCCTCAACTGAAAAGCCCCACAAGTACCGCCGTCACGATAATTTGCGTTGCAACTGTGGCCGTAATCCAGAACTGCCTGTGTGCCAAAAATCTTTCCGGGCCGGGTATATTTTTTATGAAGAAAGAAGCGTTTGCTATGTTAAAAACTGCGATTATCCAGAACAGCGCCGTACTCCCTCCGTATACCCACCAGCAGGCAATCCCATAGATCGTTTCGAATACAAAGGCAACAACCGGTTTGTTCACATAGAGCCCCAGGCCTAGCTTTTTGCTATCCAGAAATGGCACTATGACTATATCACGGGCATGGCTAATCAGGTCAAGCACAAGGTGAGAACATATCCCCAGTGCAACGGCTATTCCCACATCAGGTGCCTTGAAGACTAAGGTAAAGAGCATCCATGCGCAAGCCGCTAAAACAGCCGTGGAGACAACTGAATGAGAAAACGGCATATACTCAAGATGCACGTCACTGACCGATTTTACTCTGTCTTCGGTTG
>JAWOKW010000212.1:0-6710 GCA_033854095.1 Candidatus Methanoperedens sp.
ATGTGCTTTCTTTATTCATGGTTGAATCTGTAGTATTGAGTGTGTTCGGAGGGCTGCTGGGTATGGGACTGGGCGTACTGGCGGCTTACGGCGCAGAACACGCAATGGGTCTGCCGAGCATGTTCCCCCCTCTTATGATTGCAGTGGGTTTTGGTGTATCAGTACTTGTGGGTCTGATCGCAGGCATATATCCTGCTAATAAAGCAGCCAAGATGAACCCTGTAGCTGCGCTGAGGCACGAGTAGGGCTGGTAAGGGTTTAAATCAGACGAAGTCAGGGCTTAAAACCAGCGTTATCAGCTTTTTCGCCCATTTGAGTTTTTTTTTCTTGATTTCTGTCACGTTTTCATCCTCAAAATAAAACCCTGCAAGCGTTATGCTTTTTGCACCGAATTCGTATGCAAGGAAAACGCACCTGTCGCCGTCGCTTAGCCCGCCGAAATTGTATGTGTCAGCAAGCGGTGCTGACTGGGTCGTGCCGATCACGTTCTTGAGTTTTTTCACCACGCCAAGCTTATCCATGTTATCGCCGTGGGCGTGTACCACCATTATTGCTCCTTTCCTGTTGGCTTCGATCTCATCAGGTATACAGCCATCAAGGTCAGTGACGATTATATCAGGGACAATGCCTTTTTTAAGCAGCACGCTTGTTGCGCCGTCTGCTGCGATGATCAGTTTTTTCTTATCGAGCTTTTCAAGGTCGTATGATAGCGCAGGTGCATTGCCGCAAACGAGAACATCTTTTCCATTGAGCTTTTCTTTCAAGATAGATATATCAGGGGTTTTTCCTGAAAGCAGGTTCGACAGCAGTTGAGCAGCTTCTTCGTCCTTTCTGCGCTCCCAACCGAAATCCTGCAGGATTTCCTCATATATGGGTTCCCAGTGTTTGAAGTCCATCAACCATCATGTGACTCACAGCAGCGTAAATAACGTTTTGCCTACGAAGGCATCGAAAAGTAGATAGCTGTACCAGTGAGAACATTGGCGACCCAGTTGACCATTGTGGAGCGCATCAAAAATTTGGCTTTCATATTGTTGAGGCTATAGTCGTTGCGCGCCCATCGTATGACAAGGGCTGCGCCCAAAAATACCCCTGCGATCCCAATGGGTATATGCACAAGAGATGCAGTGTCGAACACAACTGTGGTCGGGTCAAGAAAAGTACTGTAATTCATCAAAAGGCTTGGTACCATAACAAGAAGGAAAGAGATAATGATCATAGCAAAACCTATGGTCATTACCTGTGCGTGCCAGATCAATTTCTTCTTCCTGACGAAAAAGTATCCAGCGATCACAAATAGTAGAATTCCGATATGAATCCCCAGATTAACTGTCTGTGTCAAAGTCGCAGCCATGTATTATCCCCATTTATTGATCCCCTTAAATCAATATATAGTCCGCAACCTATATAATATTATTTCAAGAGGTACAGTCCCATAATTTTGAAGACCTTATCCGGACACCAGTCTAAAGTACTCCTCAACAGAAGGCAGCCTGCCAAGAGCTGCTGTGATTGCAGCAAGTTCAGCAGAGCCAAGATATACTTTCGCATTTCTACCCATGCGGTTATCAAAATTGCGTGTTGAGGTTGAGAGCACGACTGCATTATCAGCTACTCTTGCTTGGTTGCCCATGCACAGGCTGCACCCTGGGATTTCCATCCTTGCCCCAAGCTCTTTTAATAGAGAATACTCTCCATTCTCTTTCATGCGTTTTTCAACGAGCCTTGTAGGAGGAGCTATCCAGAGTTTTGATAAAATCCTGCTCTCGTTGCGAAGCAGTCCTGCAGCTCTCTGGAAATGGTCAATACCCGTCATGCATGAACCTATAAAAACCTCGTCGATATTTTCTCCTGATACAAGAGAGAGCGGTTTTATATAATCAGGGTCGTTGGGACATGCAAGCAGAGGCTCTGTTATCTCTGATATATCAATTTCGAGCATATCAGCATACTCTGCATTTGCATCTCTTTTTAATAGTTCAGGATGCAAAAGCCATTCTTCCATCGCATTAATCCGCTTTTTAAGAGCATCTGATGTATATCTTTCCTTTAACAGCGAACTCAAAATAGATATGCTGGTTCTGATATGTTGGGCAACCTGCTCTTTTGAGAGGGCTATAACAGCAGCTTCTGCTGAGCGCTCAGCCGAGGCATCTGTAAGTTCAAAAGCCTGCTCAACTGTCAGGTCAAGACCTTCAATCTCGATTATCCTGCCATTGAATACGTTTTTTTTATTCTTCTTTTCAAGCGTGAGCCTGCCTTCTTTCAGGGCAAAGTACGGAATAGAGTTCACAACGTCGCGCAAAAAAATGCCTTTTTTGAGCTTACCCCTGAACCTGACAAGCACGCTTTCTGGCATATCAAGCGGCATTACACCAAGAGCTGCTGCAAATGCCACAAGACCGCTTCCAGCAGGGAAAGAAATCCCTATCGGGAAGCGCGTATGGCTATCCCCTCCTGTTCCTACTGTATCTGGAAGGAGCATCCTGTTCAGCCATGAATGGATAATGCCGTCCCCGGGTCTAAGTACGACTGCGCCCCTATCTTTGAAAAATTGTGCAAGCTCTTTATGCATCTTTTTATCCTCTGGCGTTGGGTAGGCTGCTGTATGGCAGAAGGATTGCATGACAAGAGGTGCCTGGAATTCGATGCAGGCAAGCTCAGATATTTCATCTGCTGTCATGGGCCCTGTGGTGTCCTGCGAGCCTACTGTAGCGATTCTGGGAAGACATGGCTGACCCGGTCTTACACCTTCTGACCCGCAGGCTATTCCCACGATTTTCTGGGCAAGGGTATAGCCTTTATTCGAAATTTCTGGTTCTGCAGGTTTGAGGAAAATCTCACCATATCTCACTCCAAGCGCTTCCTGTGCCTTTCTCGTAAGTTCTTTTCCAATTATTAGAATAAGTCTGCCGCCTGCCCTGTATTCATCGGGGAGGGTCTCAGGTTCAAGCTTAAATGCTGCTGTTGCCCCATTTTCGCCAAGTATCCTTTTATTGAGAAAGTCTATTGTAACCACCACTCCGCTTTTCAATCCTGATACATCACACCTGATAGGGAGCGCGCCGCTATCCCGCGCTGTGTTAAAGAATATTGGGGCCATCTGGCTTCCAAGGATGACCCCGCCTCTGTGTTTGTTCGGGGTTCCTGGAATGTCCTCGCCCATCCACCACAAAAGAGAATTCATGGCGGATTTCCTTGAACTCCCTGTTCCGACTACGTCTGCTGCAAAAGCAACCCTGTGCCCTTTCTTCTTAAGCTCCTTTATTTCATCAAGTGCTCCTGGATAGCGGGATTCGAGCATAGAGAGAGCATGGAGCGGAATATCAGGGCGCGTCCCTGCGCGGGATGAGGGAGAAAGGTCATCAGTATTTACCTCGCCTGGAACTTTAAAAACAGTCACCTGCTGTATTTCTGGAAGTTTCGGACTGATCAGGAACCACTCTGCTTTAGCCCAGCTTTCTAAAACTTTTTTAGCCCTCTGGTTCCTGAGTGCAAGTTCCTTTATTTTATCAAAGAAACCGAATATCAGGATCGTATTCGAGAGCGCCAATGCAGCATCATCAGCAAGCTCAGGGATATCAAGTAATTCTATCAGCGTTTCGATGTTGTACCCGCCTCTCATCATGCCAAGCAGCGCTACAGCATCGCGAGGTGAGAGTATCCTAGATATTTTTTCACGAAAAGCGATACGCCTTAGAAGCTTTGCTTTTTCAAATGCAGCGGGGTCAACACCAGGAGGGACGTGTTCTTTTAAGAGTTTCAATATAAATCCCTCAGAGCCTGGCTCTGGCTCTAATACCAGTTCTGACAGAGCTTTTACCTGTTCTGCGTTTAAAGGTAAAGGGGGTATTCCCGACTGCTGCCTCTCGGTGACGTGTTTTTGGTAGGTTTGGAGGATTTCAATATATGACATATATATCTACCTTAGACCTTTGATTCCAAGCGGGCTGAGTATATAGGCAAATACAAAGATAGTTAATATCATGGATGCGATCTGTACGACATTCTGATAGTCTAAATAAAACGCTGCGATATCAATAATAATCAGGATTCCCATGACAGCCAGTATGGCAGGATTCTTTAGTTTTGGATAGGGTATTGTGCTGACCATGAGCAGGGATATGATAACAAGCAAGAGCGTGAAGCTATATTCAATATAAGGAATATAATTTCTCAAAATAAGCAATAGAGCCACAATAAAACCGCCTGATGTTATGGGTATGCCTTCAAAACTATCTTTTTTACCAGCTATGTTGAACCTGGCAAGGCGCAGCATGCCGCATACAAGAAAAAGCCCTGCAAATATACCCGATATCCTAAAAGCTGCAACCGCAGGTGCAATTCCAAAGGATATTACATCTGCAAGAGAATCAAGATTTGCACCCAGCGTGCCGTATCCTGAGCACCTTGCCACTGCGCCATCTGCGCCGTCTGCTATTACAGCAACGAGTATAAGTACAAGTGCACTGTCTAACTCCCCGCGAATCATCAATATTATTGAGGCAAACCCAAGCAGTGCATTGATCAGGGTAATAATATCTGCGGGTTTGATGAGCTTCAGGATATTCATATTATCTCCTTATTTTCTCTATTCTTTTTGCGATCACGGTCTCACCTGCTTTCACCTTTTCGTCCATTGCAACTGTGAACCCATATCCCTGTGGGATTATCACATCTACGCGTGAACCAAAGCGTATCATACCTATGCGCTCACCCCTGCTCAACCTGCTCCCTTCACTGACATACGAGACGATGCGGCGGGTCAGTACACCTGCGATCTGTGTTATTTCAAGCGTGCCGTGTACGGTATTTATTATAACATGGTTGCGTTCGTTCACATACGAGTCTTTATTAAACGCAGGGATATAGCCACCTGGTCTATAATCGATATGAATGACGCTGCCAGCAAGAGGAGCGCGGTTAACATGCACATTATGGATGTTCATGAAAATACAGATAGTCATGTCCTTTATGGATATCACCCTTCCGTCTGCGGGCGATACGGCATCGTCTTCATCCCCTGGTGGAATGCGCTGCGGGTCTCGAAAGAATATGATAAAGAAAAGTGTCAGAACGGCACAGATGATGAACAAAAAATCGAACAGTATTGATGCCATCCCTGTGAACCTCATTCTAAGATATGCAGCCATGAAAGTAAAAAATATCGCTGCCCCAATCCAGGAAAATGACCCTTTAGCCAGCATTTTTGAAGATACCTCTGATCAGATTCAAAATGCCATCGATCATGGTTATGATTTCCGGAAGTATTTTCAGGACAGCGTAGGCAATTATGAACAGTGCCACAAGTGAACCTATTTTAGCGATGACAGTGTGCGCAATATAAAAACTCGTGTCAGGGTCACCAAACCATGTCATTCCATATGCATCGACTATAAAAACATTTCGTATAAGATTCAAGCCATAAATCACAGGGACCGAAACTAAGAACGCTGATGCAAGACGCCTGAACGGTGCGTTAACGCATGCGATAATCCCGATGAACAGTGCTATGCTCTCGATGGCTGTGCATGCAAGAATGATCTCTACCCTGTATCCATTGACTGAAATTATGTTCCAGTCAAGCCGCGTAACCATTATGCCAAAAAGCGAAGCCAGCCAAATGGTCTGGTCCGTAACAGTACTGATAATCCATGTGTTCATTGATTGGATCTCGGAAAAGGCAAAATAAGAAATCCCGCCTATGGCTGCAGCCGTGGTAGCCATAAAAAGAGACGTACCTGTGCCGTTGATATCATTCTTGAGCCTTTTGTCCTGACGTATCATGACATAGCCTATAAAAACACACAACAATGAGGTAAATATAGTTAAAAACACATTGGTATAGTCTTCAAGTTCAAGATATTGCTGCCACTGAAATGCCCAGTACACAGCAAAAAAAACCCATCCTGCACCTGCAACGGTGAATTTTAACCTGTTCTGCTTTGGTATGATTGCGGCTGTGACCAGTAAACCCAGTGCCAGCCAGAGTATGCGTTCTGCCATATCTACCTAATGATTAGCATAAGAGATTATATAATTTTATATCGACTTGGGGACCGTTACATTATGTGGTGGTGAGTTGTAATATATAATATTCTGCTGAGAGTTTTAGATCAAAGCTGAAAAATCGAACACGGATGACACGATGTTATGCAGGAGGCTATAGTACCTGACTGCGGGTTCAATTCCAACCTATTAAAATTCACTATTATAAATCTAAATTAGAAATGACCTCTATTTGTTTTTTTGCTTCATAGAGACGACGTAATATCATATTTGTTATTTCTTCTTTCTTGTCTTTCTTACTAATTGCTATCGAATAATGCTTAGCAAAATTGATTAATTTATTTTTATTATTTAAGGTTTCTTCTTTTTCCAATATCTCTTTGGCATACTCGCGAGATGGAGCTTTTTCAATCTCAGTTCTTATTTCGTCAAATTTTTTTACATCTAAATCAGTTATCTTATCTTTATTTTTACGAATCGCTTTTTTACCAGATTTTTCAAAAATTAATTGAAATTCTTCTTCATTTAGCTTTTCGATGTCTTGTTTAAGTTTTTCAATAATTTCTTTATAGATATTCAGTTTCTCGATATCATCTTTAAATCATGATAAGTTCCTGAAGCATGCGTGCCCAGAACTACAGGTAACTTACTCTCTGGAGCTTTGCTTTGATAATTATCGTTATGTCTGATCTTTTCCGTAA
>JAWOKW010000213.1:0-10231 GCA_033854095.1 Candidatus Methanoperedens sp.
CCCGTTCTCTTTACGCAGGAGCAGACCTGCGCAGTGGGATTTTAACCCTGGTGGACATAGTGCCATTACTTTATTTTAGATGTCCTTGTTGTCATACTTTCTTTCCTGTGCTTCAAGGCACGCATGAGGCTCTCCACCCTGAAGGGTGGAGTATCCTTTAACGTTGTTAGGGGTTAAACTGATTCAATGTTGTTTGAGGATTTCGTTTCCGCTTTCCTACTTTTACCGCTTCATGTTCTTTTTGTTTTCCTTGTGAGTCTTTGATGTAGTGCTCTACTGTATTCGCTGTTACTGATCCCACTGATCTGAAGAATTTACCTGCCGACCATAGTTTACTGCCGTATACTTTAAGCTCTGGATACATTCCCCTGAGATGCTTTGAAGATATTCCCTTCAAACACTGGATTATCGAGGATATGTCATGAGTAGGTTTCATGGATAAGAAGAGATGTACATGATCCTCCAATATTGGCTATTTTTGAGCAAAACCCCGAAAAGGTAAAGCAAGATAAGATTTTTGAGAATGTTGGCCAGGGCTTTGCTGGTTACGTTCAGTTGATGCCATACGGTTTTCTGTCCGATAAGGCTAATCATTTCATCAATATCGATCACGCTTTGCTGCTATGAAATTCAAATCGACTGAGTAAATTGATGTATTACCAAGAGATATTTAGAAATCCATTAAGTGAGGCGATGCTTCTTTCTTTATGCTTGCTTTCTTAGAAAAAATCTTTATCCTGCTTTACCTTTCCGGGGGGTTGCGCAAAAATAGCCATAGATGCTCTCCACACCATTCTTTAAGGTGCTGGCTGCCTCAGTATCCTGCTTGATCTTCCCTTTTTACGCCATCCATAGCTGATACTCCAGCTCCTACATCTAAAAAGCCTATAGTAAGAGCGAAGTGAGAAAGTACTCGCATCTTTAAAAGTCAGCGCAGTTCATCAAGAGATACACCGCTAACTCAGATTGTCCTCAAGAAGAACCAGCATCAGTACTAATAACACTATCATTATTTTTATCCAAAGCGGACTGATATAATAAGAAATTTTTGGTTTCCTGCTCCCTTTTATTATTTCATCCACTTTATCTGCCATCAATATGGTCTCCTGGTGACACTTGATATATGCAATTATTCTTTATCTATTCAAACCTATCTTAGACAGTATATAAAGCACACATCAGCATATTTTATTTTATATGATGCCACTGTAATGTGCTTTTTGTTTGTTTGTGGCAATTGGTAGATAAGACAACCTTAGCTACCTTTATATACTGAGTATATATAGTGTCTAACTCAGGTTCAAACGTATAAAGCTTTTGAAGCCGCTATGCACAGACGCAAAAAGCAAAAATATACTTGCAGCTGTAATGGCTTTTCGTGGGCATGTTATGGGATATTAATAAAATAAAAAGGGCAGAAATCAATATGGAAAGAACTCATTGAAAAAGTATAACTTTAGACCAATGCTGCAGTTATACCCGATATGCCTGACTGAATGATAATGGCAGTTGTGAGTGTTACTCCAGCCATCGCAAGTGCAGTAGCGACATTTCCTTTCTTGAGTTCTTCGAATAGGGGGACTTTAGGAGTCAATTTATCGATTACTTTCAGGGCAATATAGATAGAAACCACTGCAAATATAACCCCAAGTATCAGTTGAACAAAGCTTACTGCTAAAGCAATAAAATCTCCAGCCACAGCTTTTGATATTCCAGAGGAAACCACTGCAACGCCTGATTGTACCACGATGCCTATCGCAATAAATAATGATGCCATAAGGGCCCAGTTACAACACTGCTGTCACAAGGGGCCATGTAAATTTCTATTCATTCAAAAATACTTCGCTCCATCATGTTTTACAACAATCTTCCATATGGATTGATATCTGCCATATAAATTTCCAACAGGTTGAAGAAAATGTCAGCGGCACGAAAAAAATCGAGATGCTAAGACTTGGCTCCCTTAAAAGAAAGTTTAAGTGGCCTCTCATGACAGCAACGTTGTAACTGGGCCATCTAAGTGTGAGTAACACCATTATGGATGGCAATATTCTTGATATGGGAGAATTTGAAGTCATGCTGAGCAAGGGATTAGGAAGACACTTTGCTGATAATGAAAAGCAGCAGTTATTTCAGGATGCTAAAAACATTGCTGATCTGCTGGTAGCGGTGATGGACAGAAAAACAAAGGAGTTGAAAGAGGGGAAGCAACAGAACCCACCCCACATGCGTTCTCCGCAGAGTCCTAAGAAGATAAAACAAGGGCTTGAGGAGTTAGGACACGCCAAACGCCTCCAGGCAGAATTGCAATGGCTCGCAGAAGGACAACGAGTAAGACCAGGTTTAAAACAGTTGCGACCAGAGGATTTACCGCCTGGTGTCAGAGCAGCAGGAGGCTATGACCATAGGGGGCATTGTCTCATATTTGAGCACAACACCCTTGGAGAGTTGGGGAAAATCGTGTTGATTAATATGCATGATGGACACATGTTGCTGCAGGCAGAGTTATATAAAGGACAAGGAAATGTGGAATCCCATCTCGTTAAACAGAAAAAGCAAGTATTTGAGCAAGTTGTTGCAACCGTCAATAACTGTTTTAACGAAAACTTCCCAGGGTAAAAACCTTGATATGTTAGACCTTCATAGCGGGCAAATTCTTTTATTCGAACAATTTAGGAATCATTAAATCAGTCAGTTTCAAGTATGCAGCAGATAAACCTGTTCGCTAAAACCTATCAGAAGCTCACAACGGTTCGATCAAAACCACGAAGATTATGTGCGGGCGCTTTGATTGTTTTGACCACCATTTTATTCAGCAATTTGCGGTAATATTCCAGCCACATCACCGTAAAAAGAATATTGATGTAATGTAAATCCATCATGATGGTTTATTCTTCTTCGTCTTCTGACCTATCTGCTCCGCACTCTTCGCATACGTCATTAAATATGTCATCGTTATGATGTCCACATTCTTCACAAGTCCAACCTTCGTCTGGAAGCATGTCACTTACTAATGACCTTAGTCCCATGTTTTTTAACCTCCTACTTTTATTTTGGCGGTTCTGTATTTATAATTTCCTATAACTCAAGAAACTTTGCAATTTCTTTATCACTGACTTTTAAACCGCCATAGCATAATAAATCTAATTTCATTTAAGCAGTTTGAGCAGATCATCTCTACTCAGTCCAGTTTGCTGAAGGATATCAAGAAGCGTTCCTTTCGCAAGTTCTCGATGCATCGGAACAACCGTTCTATAGGTTCTTTCAAAGGTAACTTTTTCAAGTGATACATGGCTGCCTTTTTGGCGTACTTCAACAAATCCAGCTTTTTTCAGCGCTGCGATAAGTTCTTTGCCTGAAATGACTGGCAGCTTAGGCATAAGTGACTTCAACCGTAGTCCAGAAAGGTTTGGAGGTCTCACGGGGCAGGTCTTCCAAGCCAAAACTTTCGATATAAAGCTCTATAGCTTCCTTGATGTTAGCCTGTGCTTCTTCAAGAGTATCTCCTTGAGAGGTCACACCCAGTTCAGGACATCTTGCAACAAAGAATTTGTCTTCTTTTTGAATAGATACAAGGAAAGTTCTCATATTTGCCTCTGATTTAAAATATGTCGCCGCTAAATATATAAATAAGCATTCAGTACAATAACTATCTGAAAAATAGGAGGTAATCAAGAATGGGTAAGAAAAAGATCGTAGGTGGCACTGGAATAACTGCTGGTGGAGATGTACATATCAGCGATGTCAGCGGTCAGGTTGCAATCGGAGAAAACATCACGCAAACACAGACCTTATCTGCCACTGATAAAAAAGAACTCCTGGACAGCCTGCTTGGATTTCAAAAAGAAGTAGCTAAATTGGATCTTCCAGCGGATGATATGAGCACTGTTAATGGCGATGTCACTGCTGCAATAAAGGAGGCTAAAAAAGAAGAACCTGATGTCTCTAAAATCAAGAATAGGTTTGAGAGTGCAGTTGATACGATGAAAGAAGTGGGTGACACTATTGAGAAGGTATCTAAATGGGAATGGACTGGAAAAATATTGAAGATACTTGGAAAAATAGGTCTTTCGATTGTGCTTTGAATATGCTGGGCTGCAATGGGAGAGAATAACATAGTCGATGACGCTGGAATAACAGCAGGTGGCGATGTTTCAATTAAAGATAATACAGGTCAAATTGCCATTGGAAAATATATCAATCAATTCAAGATTGAAAAAGCGACTGGCGAAGAATTATTTAAACTGATAAATTTACTGGATCAAAAAAGAGAAGAGGCATTTAACAAAGAAATTCTAAACGAATACACCCCTTCAGAACTTTCAGAATATCCTCCTAGGCTCAAAGAATTTGTTACTCACAATCGAGCAGATGAGCTAACAAAAGCTCTTATTTATCTTCAAGATCACCGCATCCTGTTGATAAGCGGTATAGGCGGCGTGGGAAAAACAACATTAGCACGTGCTCTTATTGAAACAAGACCTGCCAATGTTCCGCTTCCTTTCTGGTTTGATTTCGGCAAGATAACTGATGCCACATTAGGAGATGTGCTTGAGCGGCTGGCACGCTACATGAAAGCACCAACTATTGCAAGATTTAAAGAAGAAAAAAAAGAAGCAGGACAGGATGACATAAATAGATTGATTGGAGAGTTGCAGAAAAGAGAGCAGATCTGGCTGATTTTTGACAATCTTGAAACTATGCTGGATGAAAATATGAAGTTCTGCGACTTGGATATGGATTTGTTATTTACATCTTTGCGTGGAACTACGCATAATGCAAAGATCATTGTAACAAGTCGAATCTTGCCTTTATTGAGAAATGAAAAAAGCTTGATTGACATAGTGTATGAAGAAAAACAAGACCTCAAGGGTTTAAAGATCAATTTTGCCGTTGATTATCTGATAAAGAACGGGCTTGATGGAGTGGAACATAAAAAATTAGAGGAACTGGCAGTTGGTGTGGATGGTCATCCCTTAGCACTAAAACTTTTAATTGAACTAGTTAAAAAATCTGGCATATCAGACACTCTGAATGACCTGAGTATATACCAAGAACGTAAAGAGGATACAATCAAAAAGGCAAGACGGTTATTTGATAAACTGGCAGGGGATGAGAAGGAGCTACTAGAGCGTATATCTGTATTTCGCCAGCCCGAATCCAGGACTGCGATTAAAAAAATGTTTACAGATAAAACATCTAAGGATGCTGTGGAGAAACTCATCGACAAATCGCTTCTTGAAACCGATCATAAAGGTAAATACTGGCTTCATCCACTGGTTCGGGAGTTTGCATACGATAATTTAGAAAATAAGATAAAGGTTCATGAACTTGCCTGCAAGTATTACCTCTCTCTCACGCTGCCAGAAAAACGCACAAAGAAAGAGGATGTTCAGCCACTGATAGAAGCGCACTACCATGCCTGCATGTCCAAAGATTATGACAAAGCAGCAGACATTATTTTTGAACATGATCTGCATAAAGACCTTGACAGATTGGGAAACTACAGGACACTTATTGAACTTTACAATAGAGTGCTGCCAAAAGACTCTTTACGAGATAAACCACTGCTGAGAGATATAAAAACTAGCAATCGTGTAATAGGAAACCTTGCCAATACTTACTACAGTCTTGGAGATGCAAAAAAAGCTCTTGAATACTATGAAAAAGCTCTGAAGAATGCTCAGGAGATTGTAGCTCAAATTAAAAGATACGAAGGGAGATGGTTCGGAGGTCTCGGTACTGCTTATTATGCCTTTGGTGATATAGAAAAAGCCATTGAACATTATGAAAAAGCTCTGAAAATTGCTCAGGAATTTGGAGATAAAGAAAATGAATGCAGATTGTTAGGAAACATCGGTAATGATTACCGTCTTCTTGGCGATGCAGGAAAAGCCATTGAGTACCTTGAAAAATCGCTGATGATTGCTCAGGAAATTGGAGATAGAAAAAACGAAGGTATAGGATTCGAAGATCTCGGTAATGTTCACTGTGATCTCGGTAATGTGAAAAAAGCTATTGAGTACTATGAAAAAGCTATTAAAATAGCTCAGGAAATTGGAGATAGGAAAAATGAAGGTATAGGATTCGGAGATCTTGGTAATGCTTATTGTGCTCTCGGCAATGTAAAAAAAGCTACTGGGCATTATGAAACAGCGCTCTTGATTGCTCAGGAAATTGGTGATAAAAGAAACGAAGGGATGTGGCTTACATACTCTGGCAATGCGCTCTGCGCATCAGGCGATTTTAAAAGAGCCATCGAATGCTATGAAAAAGCCTTAAAAATCGCCCAGAAAATTGAAGATAAGCGAAGTGAAAACATATACCTCGGAAAACTTGGCAGTGCTTATCTTAATTTGGGTGAATTTAAAATCGCCACTGAACATTTTAAAAACGCTCTGGAAATTGCGGAGGAACTAAAGGACAAACGACACGAAGGTATATGGCTCGGAAAACTTGGCAGTGCTTATCTTAGTTTGGGTGAATTTAAAATCGCCATTGAACATTTTAAAAACGCTCTGGAAATTGCGGATGGAATAGGGGACATACGACATAAAGGTTTATGGCTTGGAAATCTCGGCAATGCCTACTATGCTCTGAACGATATTAAAAAAGCCATTGAACACTATGAACATGCTCTGAAGATCGCTCAGGAAATTGAAGATCAGCGACATAAAGGTTTATGGCTCAACCATCTGGGTATTGCCTTCATGAATGAGGAAGAATATAAAGAAGCTCTAGCATGTTATTTTCTGGCTAAAGATATACTCAGTCAGATAGAAAATCCTGAGATCAAAAGAACTGAAGCAAACCTCAATAATCTTAAAGAAGCACTCGGCAAGGAAAGATATGAAAAACTCACAGCAGAGGTTGCGCCGAGAGCAGAAGAGATCGTAAGGAAGATTCTGGAAGAATCTTCGGAAAAGAGTGGTGGATAGGCGATGTCTGATGTTGCTGGAGGCACTGGGATAACTGCTGGTGGCAAAGTCACAATAGGTGATGTCAATGCCCCGCTTGCAGTAGGCGAAAATATCGTACAAATTATTAATAAAGATGGCTCGAAGTCCTGGCTTTATACCAACGGCATCCGCCCCACAACAGACCCAGCGAACATATTCGGCAGGCAGCAGGAGCTTGAAAAGATCGATGAGTTTTTCAAGCAAACCCCAGCTTTAGCCATCACAGGTTTCGGGGGTACTGGAAAATCTACGCTGGCAAGCATGTACATCGATAGAATAGAAAAAAGAGGAGGATATGCTGGAATATACTGGCGGAAAGTGGATGAAATTATTGATATTAGTGATGTAGTGGGCAGTTTTTTCACGGCTATAGGTAAACCAATCCAAGACGTTGGGCAGTATAAACCTATAGACCTACTTAATCTGTTCTTTAGAGAACTAAATGCTGCCCCATACTTTTTGGTTCTTGATAACTTTTTGGTTCTTGATAATTTCGAGATTCTCCTTGATCCACAGACCAATACGCCCTTGAAGGAGAAAGCTGGATTTTCTGATCTGATCGAGAATGCAAGCGAGACGGCAGGTAGAAGCCGAGTTCTATTTACAAGCTGGGAATGTCCTGCAAGTGAATGTGGCATAACACCAGAGTTCTATTGTATAGGTGGTCTTGATGAACAAGCTGCCCTTCAGCTTTTGAGGCGGAAGGGTCTGGCTGAGCCTGAAGATGAACTCAAAAAAGCAATAGAACTCTCTGGAGGCCATCCACTTGCACTTATTCTTTTAACACAGCTTATAAAAACTGGGAAAAAGCTTTCAAGCATTTTGAAAGATAACTCCCTGTGGATTGGAGAAAAAGGCATGATAGCGGTGAAAATCCTAGATAAGGTTTATAAAGAGAGACTAAACGATGAAGAACGCAAATTGCTCCAGTATGTATCACTGTACAGGGAGCCAGTACCTTCAGAAGCAATAGTTGCAGTGGCCAATAACCCAGAATGGACTAAGGATGCAGTTGAAAATACAGCATTAAGTCTTATCATGAAATCACTGTTGCAGATAACAGAGGAAAATTACTGGGAGGAGTCTTTGATACATAGTTATGCATATAACAAACTGGCTGATAGGGTTGAGCGCCATAAGTTTGCCTGTCAATATTACCTTTCCATAGTGCCAGAAAAGCGCACGAAAAAAGAAGATGTCCAGTCATTGATAGAAGCACATTATCATGCCTATATGGCTAAAGAGTACGATAGGGCTGCAAGCATTATCTTTGATTACAAGCTACATGAAGACCTTGATAGATGGGGAAGCTACATGGCACTTATTGACCTTTACCAAAGAATACTACCAAAAGACCCTTTACATGAGACTCCTCTATTAAGCGATATAAAGATTCACAGCCGTGTTATTGGAAACCTTGGCCATACTTACTATACTCTGGGGGAAATGAACAAAGCTGTGGAGTATTATGAAAATGCTCTGAAAATTGCTCAGGAAATTAAAGACAAAATAAATGAAAGCGCATTGCTTGGATGGTTGGGCAATGCTTACAAGACGACAGACAATGTAAGAAAAAGCATCGAATATTTTGAAAAAGCCCTCAATATTTCACGAGAAATTGGAGACAGAGAAGGTGAATGCACAAAGCTTGGAGACCTTGGGTTTGTTTATTATACTCTCGGCGATGTGAGAAAAGCTATTGAATATTATGAAAAAGCGCTCCAGATTGCTGATGAAATTAAAGACAAGAAGGGCAAAAGTACAAATCTTGCAGACATTGGTCTTGCTTACCATGCTCTTGGCGATGTGAGAAAAGCTATCGAGTATTATGATCAAGCTTTAAAACTTGCACAGGAAATTGAAGACAGACGGCGTGAAGGTGTATGGCTCGGAAGACTTGGCCTTGCATATCATGATCTTGGCGATGTGAGAAAAGGCATTGAATACTTTGAAAAGGCACTCAAAATTGCCCAAGAAATTGGGGATAGAAGGAACGAGGGAACATGGTTCGGAAACTTAGGCAACGCTTACAGTACTCTTGGTGATATGAAAAAAGCTACTGAATACAACGAAAAAGCCTTCAAAATTGCCCATGAAATTAAAGATAGAATAAACGAAGGAATATGGCTTAACAATCTGGGTGCTATTTTCGATAATGAGGAAAAATACAAAGAATCTCTGGCATGTTACTTGTTGGCTAAGGATATACGCACTCGAATTGAAGACCCACAGCTTGAAGCAACAGAATCAAACCTCAAAAATCTCAAAGAAAAACTCGGCGCAGAGAAATTTGAAAAGCTGGCAGCAGAGGTAGCGCCGAAAGTGAACAATATTGTAAGGAATATACTGGAAGGAGTTCAAAATAAAACTTTGAAAAATGAAGGAGACAAAAAATGATAGATAAAAGAATAGCTGGTGGAGATACACATATAATTACTGGCGGCACTGGAATAACCGCTGGTGGAAATGTTACCCTCGACAATATCAGCGGCCAAGTTGCAGTCGGAGAGAACATCACGCAGACCTTATCTGCCCCTGATAAAAAAGAACTCCTGGACAGCCTTCTGGAATTTCAAAAAGAGGCAGCTAAATTAGGTCTTCCAGCAGAAGAAATGAGCATTGTTAATGGTGATATCACTGCTGCAATAAAAGAAGCTAAAAAGGATAAGCCAAACTTTTCAAAAATCAAGGATACTTTTGAAAGTGCAATCAATGCTGTTAAAGAATCGGGAACGACTATAAAAGATATTTCAGAGCTTTATGAGCCTGCAAAAAAGATCGCAAAACTTGTTGGTATCGCTCTTTCATTCCTGCTCTGATGAGAAGATATCAAAATGACATCCGAGCAGTCAGTTCCCAAAATACAGGTGGGCAGGGATTTCAGGATCGGGGATGTCCCTGGGCAGGTTGCTGCTGGTGACGGGATAACACAAACGCAATATACAAATTGCACCTTCAATTATCCTGATGGCTCGACTGTGCACGGCAGGTCGTGGCTTTATACTCAGGGCAGACCTGCCATTGATCCAGACAACATATTCGGCAGGCAGCAGGAACTGGATGAAATTGACAGACGTTTTGAACGATTCACGGCTTTAGCGATCACAGGTTTCAGAGGAACTGGAAAATCCACGCTTGCAAGCATGTACCTTGACAGAATAGAAAAAAGAGGAGGATATGCTGGGATATACTGGCGCAAAGTGGATGCAACTACTGATATTACTGATGTGGTGGATAGCTTTTTCACAGTTATAGGTAAGCCGATCCAGGAG
>JAWOKW010000214.1:0-2602 GCA_033854095.1 Candidatus Methanoperedens sp.
AAAACATTACCGAATTCTTTTCCGATCATCTCGATCAGCTTTTTCTTACCTTTGTTTTCAGAAGCAAACCTCTTGATAAATTCAATCCACTTTGCCTCATTCCTCTTTACTGCATATATATCCCTGACTGTTGTGAGAAGGAATACGGCTTTATCGTAGTGAACATGGGAGCGGAGAATATCCTCGTTTATCCTCATCCTGCAGAGGGTAACTCCTTTTTCAGGCGCCTTTTCTGCCACCGCGATGGCAACTTTTGCAACCATTTCCACGGGCACAGCATCTATGAAGTGCTTTGCCATCATACCAGATAGCTCAGGTGCCTTTTCCAGGAGGTAGGGTATCAGGAGGATTGCGGTTCCTGAGTTCCCCTTTTTTAAAATACGATCGCACAGGTCTCTAAGAGTGTCTATGTTTGAGGCCTTTATCATAGCGTTCAGAAGCTGTTTCATAGGCGGTCGATCATCTGCCCACCCCCGCTCCAGTACTATTCTTGTAAGCAGGTTAGATTCTTCGATCAGACCCTTATCCCTTGCATTTTTAGAAACCTCGATTATAAGCCAGGGATAAATCCTAGGTTCGGAGCGTATTATTTCTATTGCAGTCTTCAACTCCTTATCATGCAAAAGTGCGCGAACGGCGCTGTCTCTGTTCTTTAGGCTTTTCATCACTGCAGATTTGAATTCTTTTAATTTGCCAATGATGTAGAATGTCTTCTTCATCACTTCGTATTCGTCTTTATCAAACTGCTTTGATAGCGTTTCAAGGGCGACATCAAGGGATATTTTGAAATCTACAAGTTCGGGCTTCTGCTCGACCAATATCTCGGCAAGATCAAAATACAGTCTATTTAAACTGAAATATGGCTCCTCCTGGAGCGCTAATCCCTTTTTGACAGTATTAAAGGCTTCCTCAAGTCTTTTTTCTTCCATAAGGATATTTGCAACTCTGGCATAGTCTTCCTTATCAGCAAGCTCATATCTGGCGAGGCGAAGCTTCTCCTCAGTTTTTCCAATTTTTTCATATAGTCTAATCAGTATTTCTATTGTGTTCCCCTTTTTATACTTATAACTGAAGTCAGAGGCAGTTTTTCTCTTATCCTTTAGTTTTTCTAGCATGTATTCCTCTATGCGATGGATATTTTCTTCATTTACGATGCTGTAAAGCATTTCTTGCGTCTCTAGGCCATAATCTTCAGTTTCGATTATATCCAGTATCCTTTCCAAGATTTTATTCTTGTATGTGATATCATTAATCTGCTCTAGGCACTCGTTGAAGTCATGTATGCACCGGGATACAAAATCCCCCATGTCGCCATCAGAATCATCAATGCCTTCCTCATATGCGGTTACTCCACCTTTCACCAGAGCCAGATAAACCTCGGATGCATTTTTAAAGGATCTTTTCTTCTTTAGCCTATCTGCTGTGTTTTTTATTTCTTCAAGGCTATGTATTGCATCCCATGCATGGTAATAATCAAGATCTCCATGCACTATCCACCCTATTTTTTCTGAGATAGCGTCAATATTTATTTCAGGCCTTTCCTCTTTCTCTATGGAAAATTCGGTGATCAGAGAAGGATTTTGTTTCAGTATTTTTTCCAAGATACTGATTATTTCACTTTTGCTCATTCTTTCCAGTGATATTAGGAATTTGTCAGCATCAACGAACGAGGAAGGCTCATGAACCCATTTCAGAAGAAGTGCTGCCCCGTGCTTGCACATAAATCCAACAGGGCAAGTGCATTTTGTGCTAGTCTCAGCATTACTGATAAAAGCTCTAACCTCGTATGGTTTATCTGAACTTCCCATAACCTGGGAGTAAAGGATGTCACCTATTTTTACAGTATTCGAGACATAACCATGGCTATAGTAATCAAGCCCTTTGGAAAAGGTTTTCTCTCCAAAGATGTTCCGTATCACATTTTCAGTGAGTTTTGTCATTTCTAATATCAACAATTCTCCCTGAAAACATTTAACTTTGTCTCAGACGCATGCTCTTTTAAAATCTCGTTTGTTTCCTGCCATTCATTATTTTTATAATCGAACCGTCCTATGGACTGTATATTATTTGGTAGTTCATTGGTGGAGAGACTTCGGTAGCCTGAGGCATTTCCCAGTCACCGATTAAACCCTGTTCGGCTGCCTGCGCTATGGCTTCTTTCAGAGTTTCAGCGAAGATCACGGCACAGTGGCGGATGCCCTCGACATGATAGACTTTCATCAATCATCCATCCGATAAGTGGTTATTTTGGGTCTTTGCATTTTATTCCCTCCTTACAATTGAATATTCTCGTAGATGAAATTATTGTCATTAACTCACGCGTTGGAAGTTGCTTCGCCTTGATGCCTTTGCTAATAAAATAGATTGGATTATGATACATTCACATGCCTTGTATGTTAAAAAACATATTTTTCTCTACAGATTTTATGTATAAATCTTGTAAGCATTTTAAAAATTAAGATTTGAAATCATCAAAATCAAAAGCCAAATAGCCTTTTTCTCTGAAAGCTTCCTTTTCTTCAATAGTTTTAGCGATAATACCATAGTGCTCTTTGCGTTCTGCATTATGCCACTTCACCAAAGGTGCTTTGCGCTTTAGATC
>JAWOKW010000215.1:0-3786 GCA_033854095.1 Candidatus Methanoperedens sp.
GAAAGAATCTTATTATCTCTAAATTATTTAATGCAATCAAATCAGCCATAATTTATTATATCGTTATTCAGTACTGATATATGGGTATATTTTAGACATAGTATTCTTTAAATCATTCAAACAGTCATTGTCTGACCAGAGGAAATCTTCAGTATAGATAACATCTATTTTAATTCCTGATTTTATCAGGCTATTAAATACTTCAGTTATAGAAGACATAAGTTCATCTTTTTTTATGATTATATCTTGTGCATGATTATATAAATGAACTTTATCTTTTGGAATCTTGGCTATACCAATGAATTCTCCATTGCACTGTTTAATTTCAAGATCTTTACTGATATACTTAACATAACCATCTTGAAGGGTTACTTTTTCATCCTCTTCATCAAGATTTTTCTTTTTATCAACTACTATAGTAATATTATTAGTATCATATTTGATTAATTTATCCAGAATTCTCCAATCAAAAACAATATCACCGTATATTATCATGAAACCATCATCCAAAATATGCCTTGCAAGTGACACGCTTGCTATAGTATGCGTTGTTTTATACCAGGGATTATAAATGAAATTTCCATTGAAGTTATGATTATTATTGAAATTTTCATGAATATATTTTTCAATTTGATTTCTGTGCGCACCAGTAACAATGGTAATATTTTTTTCATCGATCCCACATTTTATTATATTTTCAATCTGGTGTTCAATAATAGTTTTCCCACCAATATCTATCATGCTTTTATGTTTATTCGCAGTTAAAGAACCAAAGCCAGGAGATTCTCCCGCAGCTAATATTATTACTTTTAGATTATTTCGCATCTCTTGTTCAACAGAAGTACTGACTTTTTTTAATATTTTAACGGACTCTATCGGAAATTGTCCTACAGCGGTTTCTTCTGACAGCATCAGGGCACTTGCGCCGTTTAACACAGCATTTGTAATATCTGAAACCTCTGCAATATATGGCAATGGTTTATTTTCCATTGATTTTAATATCTGGGTTGCTATAATCACTGAAATATTATTTTTAGAACATCTTCTCAATATCTCATTTTGGTGCCATACAACATTTTCTAAACCAACACCAGTACTTAAATCTCCTCTATCGATCATTATATAATCGGTTTCTTTTAATATTTGAGATAAATTATTAATTGCTTCAATAGTTTCTATTTTAGTTATGATTTTCACATTTGTTCCATCTAAAAAAGCTTTAATTCTCCGAACATTCTCAACAGTTCTTATGAATGAAGTTCCTACATAAGCAAGATCATATTTTATTGCTAAATCAAGTAAATGCATATCTTTTTCAAAAACAAACGGTAGATTGTTATACTCACCTGTGTAATGAATACCTTTGTTAGGCTTTAGAATTCCCTCACATAAACATTTACAGACGATATCAGTATCACAAATATCAGCAATCTCAAAAATGATTGTGTTATCATCTGCAAATAATTTTTTTCCTGGCTTTACAATCTTATACAATTCTGGAAATGTTAACATTTCTTTCTTCAAAATAATTGTTCCATTCATTGGAAATTCTATAGGAAGATTAATATTGGTTGTACGAATTTTATTTCCAGGAAGGTCCAGCAAGATTTTTGATTCAGGTAAAATATCAAGAATTTTTTTAATCGTAGAATCTATTTCATCTACAGTTCCGTGAGATCCATTAACTCTGGCAATTGTCATACCTTCATTTTTTAAGCCTACTAAAACTTCTTTATTTAAGGATGCAGGACCAATCGTGCATATTATATCTTTTATCATATCCAATCACTCCTAATTTTATCTGGCAGTATCAATAAACAAAATATTAATAAAATAATGAATCCGATTTATTCAAATGCTTATTTAGAATATCTATAATTTCTTTTCTCATTATTTTTTCAGGAATGCTTTCTCTATTTGAGATGAGATTTCTTATATAAGTTCCACTCATGTGAATTCTTTCAGAATCATTATGTAAACATGTTTTTTCCGTTGCCATCATATCACATTTTTTGCAGTAGAAAGGTTCATGTAATAACATTGGAATAATCCCTATATCTTCTATGGAATCAAATATTTCATGTGCTTCATATTTTTTATAATAATTACCCACCCCTGCATGGTCTCTTCCTACAATGAAGTGAGTACATCCATAGTTTCTTCTTATAATTGCATGAAATAGAGCTTCTCTTGGACCTGCATATCTCATAGATGTGGACAGACTGCACAGCAAAACTCTATTTTTTGGATAATAATTGTCAATTAATGCTTTATAGCATTCAAATACTATTTCTGCTCTATAATCACCAATTTTTTTCCATCCGCTGATAGGTTGTAAAAACAAACCATCTACTAATTCTAAACCACATCTCTGTAAATATTCATGTGCCAGATGCGGTACGTTCCTCGTTTGAAAACCAACTATTGTTCTCCATCTCATTTCTTTGAATTTTTGTTTTGTTTCTTTTGGGGTTAAATGGAAATTTGTATTTGTTATAAAATTTTCATCGTAAAATTTTAATTTGCCTGATATAGCATAATTTGGACCCGCGAATAACAAATTTACTCCCGGGTGATTTTTATCTGATGTTTTAAACACCAAATCTGCAATCTTACTTTTATCAATTTTATATTTATCATCAACAACAATACTCCCTACAGCACTATCATAAAAAATAAGATCGTATTCTTCACCTTCGGATATTTCTGAAAATATAGTATCTTCAATAGTCTGTATTACAGGCAAAGGTCAGACTTTACCATTTTCCAGATGATTGGTATAAATAACCGAGGATAGGTCATTATAATCCATGAATCTATCCAGTGGGTGAAATACCCCATCCCTGATATTTACCAAGTCAAGATACGTTTCATAAGTTATATTTATGATTTTTATAATATAAATCATCTCTTTATTTTATATCAATGTCTATATCTTATGGCGCTTTAACTACTGCTTTTATCCCAGGGGTTTTCCATGTTGGATTTTCATATTTTTGTTCCAAGATAAAATAACCTGTTTCGTTTACATACGCATACGTTATAGTTGCGAATTTATCACCATTTCCCACATTATCGCCTATTACTCCAGCATTGGCATGAAATATGTTACCAACAGTCTTGAAACCTGAATAGTGTGTGTGACCTGCTATGAAAGCCGTAACATTTTTTGATATAATCATATTTTCAAGCTCATCTCTGTTCTTCAAATTAGCATCAAGAGAATCTCCTATGTGTCTTCCCCATGGATAAAGAGGTTCATGTCCTACTAAAATAATCCATTTTTTGCTGTTTAGACTTAAATCATTATTTATCCAATTAAATAAATTATTTGGTATAAATCCTCCGTCATCCTTACTATACTTGAAACATGAATCATCTGCATTTAATCCACCACTCGGTACATACCAGTCGCACTTGTTATTTGTGTCGCCATCCCAATATTCATTAATTGCCACAATGTGCATATCACCAAGCTCAAATGAATATGTTGTATTCCTGGAACCATCAGGACCCGGTTTTGGGGAGTAAGAATAGTCTGCAAATTTAGCTCTTTCCACTGGTACATCATCAGTATTCTGCAATTCATGATTTCCTAAAACGAAAAATGCTGGAATATTTTTCGCAGTGGATGCCGCATACGCCGCATCGGTATTTACTGAACCAGTATCAATAGGTTCCATATCTCCGATCATTACTACAGCATCTACTTTTCCTGTTGGAGATTGCGGTATAATTTGATTAAAGTCGCTTGTCAATTTGCTTAAATCTTTGCCCAATTCAGGT
>JAWOKW010000216.1:0-3692 GCA_033854095.1 Candidatus Methanoperedens sp.
TATGGTAATGATATTGCATATCGTGCGCAAAGACGAACTGTTATTGACCAGATGTATATTGCAGACTCCGATGTTATCAATGTTTCAAAAATTATAATGGGAACTAATCCCACTGAAGGTTTGCAAATAGCCAGGAATTATAAAAATAAACATAATAATTCTGAAGTATATCTTCTGATTGGAAAATTCGATGGCATAATAGCTTTTGTTATTGAATATGCTTCCGGGGAAGGTAAGGAAGTATTCTATAATTTTAATCAAACAGGCAAAATTGAAGCAATGACGCCAGCTGCATCTGAAACAAATTATTATAAATTATGGACTAATCAAACAGTGGATGGATACGATATGGTTTATGCAAATAAAGAAATGAAACTTTTTCGATTAAATATTTGAAGCCTGTCCTCGATGGACATGCCGTCCTCAGACATGCGGCTTAATAAAGATGAAATAAACAGCCGCAGGAATATCCAGCTCGCGCGGGTAATTGGACTCCCCCGGATCGAGGTAAAGCTCAGCTACGAGTATCTCCTTATGCTTTCCCCTGATCAGTTCGGCCTTAGTGAGCGCCCTGACGCACTCGAAGCATGTCAGCCTGTCCCGTGCTGATTAAGCACGTCCATGATCTCCTCCTCAAGCGGCGGCTCATTGGAATCGAACTTTCGCTGGAGGATCTCGATAGCCTCTCCAGCTATCATAGTTCCACCCGCGCTTATTCAAAGAGAATCTCATAATCTGCCTTGGCTATCTTCTGGTCAGTGTGGACCTTCACAACGATGGCTTTCCAGGTAATTCATCCAGATCCCATGCATAGAATCCCTTGCTTCTTATTTTATCCTTATAGTATACCTTCCTCGCGGCTACACCCAGAACCATCTTACCAGGTAAACCCTTGACGAGAGTGAGCTTCTCCTTCATCTTTTCAATGAGGTTCATCGCCTCGTCCATACTTAATTCCATATTCTTTATTTCAACTGCAAGCCCCTTATTTTTCCCAAGCGCCAGCAGGTCTATCTCATCACCCCTTCTGTTCCACCATGAGCCAATCCTATCGTATTCTCCTGAGAACTCTTCTCTTACTATCTCACGCACCATCTCCTCAAAAGCCCATCCTGTGAAAGCGTTCCACTCTGACAGCGTTTTTTCGGTAAGAATGTCGTATCTTCCTCCCTGGTAGAGACTCATATTCCTGTAGATAAACCGTGCATAGAAGCGGAAGAAATTGTCCCTGAGGAAGTACCTGCCTAACTTTCCCCGCATATCCTCGGTCACTGGTATCCTGTGCTCAACAATGCCGAGGAGGTCAATTAATTCATCGATATAGGGCGGCAGTGAGCTTGGTGAAATATGGGTATAGTCAGCAATCTCCTTCTGTGTTCCCTTCCCTTCTGCTATGGCAGAGATTATCTCATAATAAGTGGCATGTTCCTTACCGAACTCTTCTATCAGTACGTCGCCCATTTCTCGCCGAAGCGGCGCAAGGTCATTGAATATTAGATCTGTGAACGCATCTTCAAGGTTTTTACATTCGTATTTTTCAAGCAGGCGATAGTAATAGATGATACCGCCGAAAAGGAAATAGAAGTTAAGCTTCTCATCCAGGGATTTTATCCCAAGATCGTCAAGCACCTGAAATATCTGCTGCATCTTGAAAGGCTGGAGGGTAACGATATTATCCGCTCTCCTGAAAAGCGGAGCGCCTCCTTCAATAAATATTTTCTTGATCATCCCGACAGAGGAGCCGGAAGTTATCAGGAACAGTTTTGATTCCTTCCCGCGCATATCCCAGTATTTCTGAAGCTGGGTGATAAAAGCCGGATAGAGCTTCTGGAACCTCTGGAACTCATCAAAAACTGCCACAAGATCCTCATCGTGTGACAATAGAAAATCAATGAGTGATTCCGGCGTATCTATCCTGACATAGGATGGGAGCGCAAGCGTCTCAGCTGTGTACTGGCCAAACTCCCGCATCAGTACCTCGATGCTCTTATTGCTGTCAACGAAATAATAGAGAGCTTTCCTCTGGCGAATGAATTCTTTAATCAGTTCTGTCTTTCCTACCCTGCGCCTGCCTGTGACCACAAGGAAGCCTGGTTTTTTGCTGTTAAGGAGTTCCATCAGCTCAAGTTCTTTTTCCCGATTATAGAATTTCATAGATGATTACAAATGTAATGATTATATTTATAATTATTTCAAATATCGTGGATTTCCAGCTTTTATATATTTTAGAAAGCTGGTCCATAACCACGCCGTACTCTATCTCATAAGGGATAAAGCTGGAATCAAACTCGGCGGTTTCCAGCTTGATCGGATGCTGGGTATCCGCGATAGTATGCGGGGCTTTCCACAGCGGTTCCACAGGCTGTGCTGCAGAGACGGCTGCTGCGCTATTGCCATTATCTTCTGACATTGTTCATATCTGTTTATGATAAAAAATTCGATGGGCTTTATCCGCCCATCATCGGCTGTACAGTTACAATCTGACCTAAGTAGTCGGTGAGGAAAAAGGAATTGGGACTTACAAGGTCATCTGCATGGACAGCGACAGTTTCGCCATCGTCCATAACGACCGGCAGCCCCTGCTGCGGGAACTCTATACCAAGCTGTTCAGCGAGCGCTGCTGCTGACAGCTTCTGTTGCTGCACCTTAACCTTACCTGTTATCAGGGTCGAGGTCTTTACTACTCCATTCCGGGGAGCATTGAAAGCTAATTGCTGCAAATTTCTTGGATTCCTCCAGTTGGTCTGCTTTAAAAAGTGTTTCCATCAAGGGATACGTCGTGGAAGTTCAAGGAATACCTCTACTCTCATGAGACTTAGCTCTTGCATGAATTTAGAAACACAAAGTGATCTTTGATTGAGGCGCGGATAATGGATTCGCACGCCATCTTGACTTCGGGTGCGAATCAAGTCTTTGGTAGGGCTGCCTTTATCCAGCGCAATTCCTCTTTTTTGATGAGGAATGCAGAGGCAATGCACTAATAGCCCATCCGAGAAATACAACAAAACCTGCAATACATAGCCAGGCGAAAATATCGCCTACCTGAGAGTACACAGTCCTGACACCCTTTTTCGGTACATACGAGATCATCACATGGTCTTTGCTGGTGAAATAATCCATCGTTCCAAGCATCCGTCCACGATAATCCTCTGCGACCGAGAACCCATTGCTGGTAGGACGAACCAGGGAGAACCCATTTTCAATCGCACGGAAAGTTGCCATTTGCATGTGAAGAGGGGCAAACTCCTTCCAGTCATTTGCCGGAGTGAACATCATATCAACTTGAGCCTCTCCGGCCTGACGGATCAGGTTGGGAAAATCCATATCCTGACAAATTGAAGAAGCAATTCTTCCGTAGGGTGTATCTGATGCTAAGATTTTGCCATCGCCTTGGACGCTGCTTTCACCTGGTGCAGGTCGGGCTTTGAAGTATTCCCACGCGATCTCTCCAGATGGTTCAATCAGCACGATTTTATTCTCCCATAACTTATGACTGTAATTCAGCGTACCTATTGCCATACCCAGATAAATCCCTTCCTGACGAGCAAGCAGGCGACCCCGCTCAATGAGCGAAGTTTCGTCCTGCTTCAATACGAGACTATTGGCTTCAGCCCAGTAAATGATATTGGCGCCTGAACGGGCTTCTTGCCTGCTGCGCTCCAGCAAATCGTTATTCGTAGTGTTGAACTTTA
>JAWOKW010000217.1:0-8370 GCA_033854095.1 Candidatus Methanoperedens sp.
CGCGGGTCATAACGTGTCGCAGGTTATATCTGCTATTGAGTCGCGCTATGGAGTCGATAGACCGCTGTATGAGCAGTATTTCAGTTACATAGGCTCACTTCTAAAAGGCGACTGGGGATGGTCTTTCGGCACTTCAATGCCTGTATCAGAGCTTATAAAGACTCACTGGATATATTCATTTCAACTCGTCTTCCTGAGTTCTATGTTTGCCATACTGCTTGGGATTTCACTTGGCATATTCACGGCTGTGAGAAAGGATAGCACAGCAGACCACCTTGCTGCTTTTTTTTCATTTGCTGGCATCTCGATCCCCAATTTCTGGCTCGGTATGATGCTCATCCTTGTTTTTTCAGTAAAACTTGGCTGGTTCAAGACCTATTATGACACCGCACTTCCCATGTTCTCCCTCGCAAATCTCCATGCCCTTATCCTGCCTGTTTTTACTCTTGGCATTGGGATGGTGGCAGGGTACAGCAGGTATGTGAGAAGTGCGATGCTTGAAAACATGGGAAAGGATTTTGTCAGGACCGCAAGGGCAAAAGGACTATCAGAGGGGACTGTCATCAGAAAGCATGTATTCAGGAACGCCCTCCTCCCTGTTGTCACGATAATCATGCTGGACATGAGCGGCATCGTCTTTGGAGGCGCATACATCACAGAGGTGATATTCGGCATCCCGGGACTTGGGTGGATGTCGCTGAAAGCCGTATTTGCAGATGACTATGCAGTCGTGGTAGCAGTTACGCTGATAGGAGCATTCGTAACATTGTTGTTCAACCTGCTTGCTGACATCGCATATACGTTCCTTGATCCGAGGATTAGGTATGATTGAGGATATATTTTTAAATATTGAGGATATAGTTACTATGTTACGCAGGTCTGGATTATGGGACTGTGCAGGGACTGGAGCTATGCAATGAGATTTTATAATACACTGTCAGGAGAAAAGGAAGTTTTCGCTCCTCTCAGTGATAATTTTGTGGGGATGTATTCATGCGGACCTACTGTCTATGATTTTGTGCATATTGGAAATCTTCGGGCGTATGTTTTTGCGGATCTGGTCAGGCGTTATCTTGAGTTCAAAGGTTACACTGTTACGCAGGTCATGAACATCACAGACCTTGATGACAAAACAATCAGGGCTTCCAGAGAGCAGGGAGTAAGCCTTCGCCAGTACACTGACAGGTATATCAAATTCTTTTTTGATGATATAGATATGCTGAGGATCAAAAGGGCTCATGTCTATCCCAGGGTTACTGAACATATAACAGAAATGGCAAATCTGATCAAAAACCTGCTTGACACAGGCTATGCTTATCGAAAAGACGGTTCTGTTTATTACAAGGTCTCTGAGTTCAAAGGATACGGAAAGCTGGCAAGAATCGATCTTTCCATGATAAAACAGGGAATTACTGTTGAGGCTGACGAATATGAAAAAGAGGATATCCGTGACTTCGCATTATGGAAAGCTAAGAAGGAAGGTGAACCGTTCTGGGTTACAGAAATAGGGATGGGTAGACCCGGCTGGCATATCGAGTGCTCGGCTATGTCGATTAAATACCTTGGGCAGACAATCGATATCCATACAGGAGGGATTGATAATATATTTCCTCATCACCAGAATGAGATTGCGCAGAGCGAGGCTGCGACAGGCAAAACATTCGTAAGATACTGGATGCACTGCGAACACCTGCTGATTGATAACAGGAAGATGTCCAAAAGTCTTGGGAACATTGTTACCCTGCAGAACCTGGTCAAGAGCGGCTACAATCCTGTGGCTCTGAGGTATCTGCTCGTCTCCTCGCACTACAGGTCAAAACTGAATTTTACCTTAGCATCTCTCAAGAATGCTGAGAATACTCTTGATAGATTAAACCAGTTCGTTGAAAAACTTCGAGAGTATGAATCCAGAGCAGGGGATAATGAGGAAATAACTTCAATTCTCAGAAGGACAGAGGAGATGTTCGAGAATGAAATGGATAACGACCTTAACACGCCTGCTGCTTTTGCGGTTATCTTTGAACTCGTTGGGAAGGTCAACAGGGCATTAGAAGAAGAAAAACTGAGCACAGCAAATGCAAAAGCTATTTTTGATCTTATGCTAAAATTCGATAGGGTTCTGGACATTCTCACTATCAGGGAAAAAGAAGAACTTTCGGATGAGGTCGAAGAGCTGATCAAGAAGAGGGAACAAGCAAGAAGATTTAAGGATTTTGCGCTTGCAGACGAGATACGGAGAAAACTTCAGAATATGGATATCGTACTTGAAGATACTAAGCAAGGGATAAAGTGGAGACGAAAATGACTGCAGATGAACTGATAAAAGCAGCTGTGGAATCTGATGAAGTTTTTATCAGAGAACTCGGAAAGATAATTAAAGAAGAACTGCACATGACAGCCGCAGAATTCAGCGAAAAATCAGGCATACCGCCGAGCACAATATACAAATTATTATCAGGTCATCGCGAACCCAATATCAAGACGCTGAGGCAAATAGTTGCTGTGCTTCGGAAAATAGAAAGGAGTGAAAAAACCGAGTTTATAGCAGTTATTGCAGCCCGTCCTGTGCTTGATTATATTTCTGAGAAGAAATTAAAGGTGCAGGGTCGCCTCCTGACTATCAGGGAGTACTCGGCGACATCGATGGAAGACGCTATAGTCGCTGCAATAAAAGCAGAACGGGATGGTGCAAAAGCATTAGTTTGCGCTCCTATAGTGAGCACGACTGTTGAAAAAGTGCTCAGTATCCCGGTCGCTACGATTATGCCAAGGGACAGCCTTATAGCTGCGATCGAGCTTGCTGCTAAGAAAATGGAATGAACTATATAAAATCAAAATATTCAGGACTGCACAGCTGAAGAAAGCTCTTGATGAAGCACTTAAAATAGACGAAATCCAGCTTGCAGACCAGATAAGAGCTATTGGCTTCAGATGTCAGCACTGCTCTGAATGCTGCAAAGCAGAATTCGGCGATAATACTGTCTCTATATTCCCGTTTGAGATAAGGCGAATATGCGAGAAAACAGGACTTAAGGCTGAAGACATAGCTACTCCTGCGCCCTGGCAGGATACGGATTATGAAGGGAATATCCACACCTTTGAATGGGTTCTCAGGAAAAATGGGGACTGCGCTTTCCTTAACAGGGGTTTATGTGAAATATACGAATGCAGACCATTTATCTGCAAAACGTACCCTTTCTATATACTGGACGGGCAGCTTGCGGTTTCGCAATGCAGCGGGCTTGGAGAAGCGATCAGCAGCAAAGAGAGCCAGAAGCTGTCAGTGCTGCTGAAAGAGCGATGCATCACTGAGATCAAAGAATCGATCTCACTTCTTGAGAACTTCAGAGGCTTCATGCCACGCGGCAAAGGAAGTATATGTGTTCATGACAGCGAAGGCGAACACTGGTATTAGTTCATAAGCTTATGGTGAACGGATCAATATATAACGCATAAAATACGTCGTAATGCCAAGGAGAAGCGCCAATACCCAGAATATAAAAACAGTTCTCATGGGATTACGGCTCTTTCTTATTATCCTGTCAAGTGCTAAAAATGTGCCTGCGACCAGTACAGAAGCACCAATAATGGAATGGAATACTGTGACCAGAATCGGCAGGCTTGTTAAGTGAGAGATGATTAACTGAAAACTTCGTATCAGGGAAAAACCCATCCACAATAAAAAAGCTATAATCGTTAGAAGGACAGCGAATCTTGTCATTTTAAAATGAACCGGGAAAATCTTTCTTTTTGCATAAACTACGCCTATGCAGAGCACTATAAAACCTGCTATCGAGATAATTAAGGCTAAATCTGCAAGCGGACCTGCCCTGGTACCAAGAAAACCCATGTATTTCACTCCTTATTAACTAAATAAAGGTGTGTTTGAATAAATATCTTGTGCAAGGGATACCTGTGGAAGTACTGCGGAAGCACATATATTAATAGAGGAACGGTTTAAATGCATAACTTGCAAATATTAAAACAGAGCATTAAGTGATCCTGATGAAAATAATCCCAGCTTTTGTTATGCTAATTCTGCTGGCTACAGTAGCCCATGCACAGCAGGAGACGCCGTTCGCCGTTAATTACGTCCTGTCAGTTCCCCATCTCACACCCGGGGACAGGAACGTTGAGATACAGTTCACGCTGCAAAATAACAAAGATACAGCTGTTGATAATGTGAAGATATATCTTTTCTTAAATTATCCTTTTTCAGCTTCAATACCACCCAACAATAAACTCGGAGAGCTCAGCTATCCAGGATATCTCGTTTCATCCCAGGGTTCGGGTGATGAATATACGCAGTACTTCGACCTTGCTCCTGGAACAGCGCATAAGACTTTTTTCAAGATCGATGTTGACAGAAATGCAAAATATGGGCTCTATGACATACCATATACGATCTACTACAGCCAGAACAATGAATACACAGGCAAGCTCACGCTTGCTGTCAAAGGCGATACGCTCATAGAGGTCAAGAGCGTGCAGGTCGCATCCAATAATTCCCAGGTCGAACCAGGTGATGTTTTTAAGATTGGGGTCCAGATCGAAAACGTTGGCGACAACGGGATCAAATGGTTGCGCCTCTCTCTCGACCCGCAGGATAAAGCGCTTGTGCCTATATCCTCGGATTCAGAACGTGTTTTCAGGGACATAACGCAGGGCTCAAAAGGAGAGGCTGAGTTCTGGTTCTCCTTAGAAAAGGATGCTGTGGCAAAGAACTATCCGATAGACCTTTTACTCAATTACATGGATGAGAGAGGTGTAGAATACAACGAAACAAAACTTGTAGGCATAGTTGCTGCTGGAAGGGCAAATCTGGACATCGCAAAAAAGACAACAGAACCCGCGATGATAAAAGAAAATGAACCCTTCACTCTGACCGTGAAGATCGAAAACACAGGAACAGGGGATGCCAAAGGTGTTGCAGCGCGTATAGAATCGCCACTTGAAGGCGATACACTTGCATATCTTGGCGAGATAAAAAAGGACGATTATTCAAATGCCATCTTCACGCTGAATGCAGCCAAGAGTGAGAAAGAGAACGGGATTCTGCGGCTGACGTATGAAGATGATTTCGGAAAACATGAAGTGCAGAAGGATATAATCCTGATAGTGAACCCTGGTAATAAACAGGACCCACTCCCAGCCATAGTCGGTGTAATCACAGTAGTGGTCGGCATAATCTTATGGAAACGCTGGAAACGTTAATATTATGAAAGCCTGGATGTTCCTTGCTCTCAAAGACCTCTCGAAAAGAAGGCGTGAGACCCTGATGGTAATCTTTGCCATCACAATAGGCGTGGTCGGACCGCTCTTTACCACAGCTTTGAACAACGGGATGCAGGATGCTTTTGTTGGGAATGCGGTCGACGTTGTGCTCGCCCATCTGCAAATACAGCCCAACACAGGCGACACTGTAATCCATAACTCTGAAAGTGTGGTATCAAAGGTCACAGGTATACAAGGTATTGCAGGGGTATCGCCGAGAATATCGGGCGGCGTGGATATAGAATCAAAAACCCAGAAGACAGGTATTGCCATAATCGGCATCAGACCATCGCTTGAAGAAAAAACCACCACGTTGGCTAAAACCATAGAACGGGGGGATTATCTTGACGATAAGGACAAAAATGAGCTGCTAGTAGGCACAGCTTTAGCAGAAGATTTAAAGGTCGATGTTGGGGATACTGTTCTCCTCTATTATCAGAATAAGCCCGCTGTCGAGTTCAGGATAAAAGGCATCATCAGTACAGGTACATGGGATTATGACAGATTCGCTATAATCGCTACATACAATACGGTCAAAGAACTGATCGAAAAAAATGATGCTACCAGCATCAGCATTCGGCTTGAGAACTCAGCCGATTCAGTAATGTTCAAGACGCTCATCCAGAAGGAGACCGCACTTTCCAATGTACAGACATGGCAGGAAGTTTCAGCAGGGATGGCAAGTATGATCGAGACCTTCAACAGCATATCCCTGCAGACATCTGCTATTTCCATATTTGTTGCAGCCATCGCCATAAGCCTGATAATATACACGACAGTGAAGAACAAGATTCGCGAGATAGGCGTGTTAAAAGCTATAGGCGCAAGAGGGTCTATGATACTCAAGATTTATCTTGCAGAGTCTCTTATCATAGGCATTATCGGGGTAACTCTTGGTACAATCACAGGCATATTCCTGATAAACGGTATGCAGCAGAATCCGATAGTAACGGCGCCCCAGGCCGGTATGAAACTCATCATAACACCGTGGATTTCTATAACATCAATCATTACTGCTGATGTGACCATGCTCCTTACGTGCATCATAGGCGGGATTTATCCAGCGATCATCGCAGCAAGGACGAACATTATAAAAGCCATATGGGGTGGATAGATTGATTGAGCTAAAAGGTATCAGGAAGACATATTATATGGGCAAGATAGAAGTGCCTGCTCTGCGCGGGGTTGACCTGACTATAAAAAGCGGTGAATTCGTATCTATCATGGGTCCATCTGGGAGCGGTAAGTCCACTCTTCTGAATATGGTCGGGCTTCTGGATGCTCCCACTTCGGGGAAAATAGTTCTTGACGGCATCGATGTATCTTCGCTTAACGAGAATGAGAGAGCGGATTTCAGGTTGAAAAAGCTCGGCTTTGTTTTTCAGTTCTTCAGCCTGCTTATGGAACTGAAAGCACTTGAGAACGTTGCTATTCCCATGCTCATGGATGAGCAAAAATATGACCGCGCTCTTGAACTCCTTGAACTCGTGGGCATAGGCGATAGAGCCATGCATTACCCGAACGAGCTTTCAGGGGGGCAGCAGCAGCGCGTGGCTATCGCAAGAGCTCTTGCGAACAGACCTGCTATACTGTTGGCTGATGAACCCACTGCTAACCTTGATACAGAGTCAGCAAACCAGATTGTTGAGCTTTTCAGGGAATTGAACAACAAGGGACAGACCATTGTAATGGTTACTCACGAGCCTGAACTGGGTGAGAAAGCTGACAGGATAGTGAGGATTAAAGATGGGAGGGTGGTTGCCTGAAGAGAAGATAGTATTTAATAGAATCACAGCCAAGATACAAGTAAGGAGTTAGATACTTAAAGAACAGAGCGTGATAGAATGGTCGTTGAATTAAAAAAAGATGTATACTGGGTTGGTGTCGTAGACTGGAACATAAAGCATTTCCACGGTCATGAATTGTCAACACACAGGGGTACAACATATAATGCCTATCTGATAATCGATGAAAAAATAGCTCTTGTGGATACGGTCTTCAGTCCTTATTCGCATGAGTTGATAGAGAACATAGAAAAAATAATCGATGTCAAAAAGATAGATTATGTGATCGCTAACCATGCAGAGATGGACCACTCAGGCGGGCTCCCTGAACTGATGAAATTCATACCCAATGCCACTGTCGTGGTATCTGAAAGGGGTAAGGAAAGTATCTTCAAACATTATCACATGCACTGGAACTTCAAGGTCATGAAAACAGGCGATACCATAAGCCTTGGACAGAACAAGCTTGTTTTCGTGAACGCTCCAATGCTTCACTGGCCTGACAGCATGTTCACCTACCTGACAGGTAAGAATATCCTTATGCCAAATGATGCCTTTGGGCAGCACTATGCCTCTTCTGCCAGGTTCAATGATGAGGTCGATGAAGTGGAAGTGTACCAGGAAGCCATAAAGTATTATGCGAATATCCTCACGCCTTTTAGCGACCTAGTTACTAAAAAGATCGAGGAGTTCAAGAAATTGAATATCCCTGTGGACATCATCGCTCCAAGCCATGGGATAATTTGGAGAAAAAACCCTCTGCAAATAGTAGAGAAATACGGCGAATGGGCATCAGGGGGAAATAACGGTTCTGTGGTGATCATCTACGATACTATGTGGAACGCCACTGAGAAAATGGCGATAGCAATCTCAGAAGGGCTTGAAAAAGAAGGAATGAAATTCAAATTGTTCAATATGGCAGTATGCGACAGGAACGATGTGCTGACAGAAGTGTTCAAAGCAAAAGGCATCCTTATAGGCTCGCCTACTTTGAATAATGGTCTTCTGCCGACCATCAAGCCTATACTTGAGGACCTGAAAGGATTGAAGTTCAAGAACAAAGCAGGCGCAGCCTTCGGTTCATACGGCTGGAGCGGGGAGAACATAAAGCTTATAGAGGAGAACCTTGAAAAAGCCAGGATAAAAATCCTGCAGGAAGGCATCAAATTCAAGTGGCAGCCCACGAAAGAAGAACTTGAACAGTGCGTAGAATTCGGCAGGAGTTTTGCGAAAGGCTTAATTGGTCATGAGTGAATTCGATGTTTAACTCGATATAAGCGGAGGACTATAATATGGCAATAGAC
This sequence comes from Candidatus Methanoperedens sp., assembly GCA_033854095.1. Lineage (GTDB taxonomy): Archaea > Halobacteriota > Methanosarcinia > Methanosarcinales > Methanoperedenaceae > Methanoperedens. The sequence goes on from JAWOKW010000217.1 coordinate 8,363, forward strand.
CCTGTTTG
>JAWOKW010000218.1:0-10030 GCA_033854095.1 Candidatus Methanoperedens sp.
ATACTCTTTCATTCAATAACCCCAACTATAGGATGGCTCTGTTGGCATATATCCTTTTTCTACGATATGTTTTTGTTATTGGAAAGTGTGAAAATCTCTGATGTATGAAGAAATAAAAGTAAAAACCGCCCTTTCCCATTCAGCACTTCCTGGTATAGATTATGCCCTCAATCCTTACAGGGGCTGCGCTCATGCCTGCATCTATTGCTATGCCCCTTGCGTGATTCACTGGGATAAAGGAAAATGGGGCGATGTAGTTGAAGTAAAAATGAACCTGCCGCGCATTCTTTCAAAGGAGCTCAGGAAAAAGAAAAAAGGAGTTGTTGGGCTTGGGACTGTAACAGACCCATACCAGCCTGCTGAGAAAAAATATGAGATAACGCGTAGGTGCCTTGAGGTTCTGCTGATGCATGATTTTCCCGTGTGCATCCAGACAAAATCTTCTCTTGTAAGAAGGGATATGGAGCTACTCAAGAGATTTTCGAATATCGAGGTTGGCATCACTCTTACTACGCTCGATGATAGCGTGAGAGAGAAGCTTGAACCCGGCGCATCAGGTATTGAAGAGAGGCTGCGTACCCTTTCTGAGCTTTCGAGAAACGGGATTGGTACATGGGTTTTCCTTGGACCTGTGATGCCTTATATCACTGATACATTAGCTTTGATCGATGCCATCGCAGGGATGAAGCCAAAATACGTGCTTGTGGACAGGCTGAGGTTAAAAAAGGGAATGTGGAAAGGTATCAGGGAATTCATTCAGCCCGAATTGCTTTCCGCGTATGAAAGGATATTTTTAGCGGGTGAAGAGTATTATGGGGAGGTTTTTGAGAGGTTTATGAGAAAGTGCGAGCAGAAGGGGCTGAGATGTGAAAAGACGTTCAGAAAGGCATAACTATCAAAAAAGTTAAACGGTTTCAGGTTAAAAAGCATCGTAGCTCTTCCAAATAACGGTTCTTTAGCATCTCTGAATATTTTTTTTATCATCCCGACATACGAACCTATTATCAGGAACATATGCTGCGATTCATTATGGTTCAGGTCCCAGTATTTCTGGAATTTTGAAAATATACCCGAATTGACTTTACTCAGGTTCTGGAATTCATCAAATACAAATATCAACTTCTCTTTCTGCTTAAAAATCAGATCGAAGAGTTCATCCCAGCTATCAATCCGCGGTGTTATCCTGAACATCTCCCCAAGCGACTCCTCTATGTCTTTAAAAATCAACGCTTCAGGCTTTGTTTCTATAAAAATATAGACAGCTTTCTTCCCTTTTATGAACTGGCGGCTCAATTCGGTTTTTCCAACCCTCCGCCTGCCGTATATCACCACAAGGGACGATGAACCTGAATTGTAAATATCCTCCAATATACGAATTTCATTCGTTCGGTCTATGAAGCCTACCATAGAGTAACATACTGGTCGGTAGGTATATAAAATTTACGAAGATATTTTATTTTTTAAACTCAGTATAGCCGCATTTCCCACACGCAAAGCGATTCTTGTGATCTGCAAGAAAAACCCCGGGACCGCATCGAGGACATGACTGTCTGATCTTTTTTGCTTTACTTCCGCTTACTTCATAAAATTCATGTACTGCCATTAAAATCACTTCTTTTAAGATTACTTTTTCTCTTCAGCTTTTATTGGGGGTGCTTCCTTGGGTGCTTCTTCTTTTACCTTTGGCGCATCCCTTGCAGCAAGATGCTGGTGGGCAAGTTGTTTTAATCGCTCATCGCTCTCATAGATACTTGCAGTTCCGATAACTTCCTGTTTCCCGAACTCTGTATCAAGATGCTCTATGACAATCAGTTCAGGCTTAGAATTAGCTATCGCAGCAAGTTTGTTCTTTACTTCTATCCTTGAGGGAGTGCCCTTATTTTTAATATTTAATGAAATCTCTCTCCTTTTCAACAGTGAATTTGTTTTATCTTTGATAATCTGCAGTTCCATTATTTTTCCTCCTTACATTTCATTTTATCAAGCAATAATCGTATTTCTTTTTGCTTTTTATTAGTCACTCTGACTAATACCGCCCCTTCGTCTGGCAACCCATATATAACTACTGATGAAATCGGCGCAGCAGCAATCGCTGGAAGTGCTGCTAAATCCTCCTCCCCTTTTATAAATATCCGTATCGGGTCTTCAGAATGCATAGCTTTTGATATTTCATCCAGTAGTTCTTCTGTTATCATACCAGGAGGGTTTTCAACTGTGACTGTTTTAAAACGGGGATGTTTTGTGCCGTGCATTACTTCATCGGATGCAGGTGTGCGCTTTGTCCTGTCGTCCACAAAAGACACGTTAGGAACCAACCCTGCATTAAGAAGATTAAATGTCACGATATCCCCTACTGAGATTATTTTAGCAGGATTATTTAAATTTCTGATAATTTGCCGTGCGATATCGACTCCATCTCCAGGGTAAAGCTCACCATGGAGCTTCCTGAGTTCCCCTCGCAATTCATCCGGGAGGCAATATCTTTTCAAGCTACCGCACCTTCAGAGCATACTTGCCGGGTAAACTGACACCAAGTTTTTTTGCGATTTCTGATTTTTGCGGGTCAATGATTACAACATAACCACTCCAATCCGAAGTAAGAGCTGTTGAATTGCATGCCTGGCAGACCTGCCCTGTGACTATCCTGTGGCACTCTTTGCAAACATTTTCTACCATTATACTTCCTCTGGCTTAGGTTCCTCTTTCTTTTCCTCTTTCTTTTTCTTCCTGGGCTTTGCCTTCTCCTCGGCGCCCTCTCTGGGTTTGTCAAGGCGTGCTTCTTCGAGCCATTCTAATTTACCCAGAGCATGCTGGCGCATGGTAAGCCCGATTTTACTATCCCTGGGCTCGCGCTCATTAAGGCTCACAGCTACTATCCTTGCACGGACACGGTCGCCGACAGTTATAGCCCTGCCTGATTCTTTGGTTATAAGGCGCGAATTCTTCTCATCATAGCTGACGAATTCATCAGTGAGCTGACTGACATGCACAAGACCATCAAGAGGACCGATGCCCACAAATACACCGAATTCAACAACTTCCAGGACGCTGCCTTCTACGATTTCCTGCAATTCAGGCATGAATGTCAGGGCATCAAAAATAACATCATAATAAACTCCTGCATCACCAGCCAGTATATGTCCTTCCCCAACGTCTATTACATCCTTTACTACTACTATTGCCCCTATTTTCTTATCCACAAGTCCTTCAAGTTTATCCCGCAAAGCGACTTTAACAGCATCCTCTACAGGCTCGCCGAGTAATTCTGGTGCAATCCTAACCGTATCTGCCAATCTCATTTTTTTATACATTTGAATCCTCTTAATAAAAGAATTAAATAGTTAAATGCGTCCTTTCTCGAAGGTGTATAATAGTAACTCCCTTACTACATAATCTTTTCTTTAATTCTATATCATTGGTAAGAACAGCCGCATTTGTATCAAGAGCGATATCCAGAATTATATCATCTGCGTTACCTTCTCTTTCGGTTATCGTACATCTGTCCAGCAAGGATAATGCGATTTTAGCAGCGGCTTTATCTTTACCCCGTGCTTCTGAATATATCTTTTCTAATTCTTTGACAGATGCCTTTGGAACTAAATAAGAATCAAAACCCAATCTTTTCAACTCCGAAAAAATATCTACACCAAACTGACCTGGAATCATCAATCCATTGGTATCGAGTATCACTTTCCTGCTCATTTAAATTCTTTCAGTGCGCCAGAACCGATAAGCCTCCAGCGCGCCCCTACCCGTCTGCTGATAGCTATCGATGCGCCTTTGTCTGCACACAAAGGTCTTTTAAGTTTGACCTCAGCATCGTTAGCTCTTGCGCTTGTGACAACGCCTATGGTAGTTGCAGTTCCGATATTCAGCATCAATGGTTCATTTGAACGGATTGGTTCGACCTTGTATTCATCGCTTACCCCTACCACGCGCGGAAGAAGTTTAGTTTCCATAACAAAGCCATCGATGGTCGGAGGGATTTTTCCTGGAATCCCTGCTACCTGACCAACAAGGGCATCGCTTTTTGTCAAAAAGGGGTCAAGTTTTGTGCCGACACCAATAAGCCCGCCTGGTCTTGCTTCATCTACCTCTTCACTGCCTGCAAGTATCTTTGTAACAGTTGTTCTGATAGATACCCACTTAACCGCTCCGCCAGCCTCTACTTTTCTGCCAGGACGAAGCTCTATCTCATCGCCGGGGTGCAGCCTTCCACAATTTAATGTTCCACCTATCACGCCGCCCACGAGTTCATCTGGCGCTGCACCTGGTTTGTTTACGTCAAACGATCGGGCTACGAACATCAGCGGCGGTTTTTCTAAATCATGTTTGGGTGTAGGAATGTATTTTTCTATCGCCTGTATGACAAGATCGATATTTGCATTCTGCTGGGCTGAAACCGGAATGATCGGTGCGTTCTCTGCCACAGTTCCTTTCACGAAGGCTTTTATCTGGTTGTAATTTTCTATGACTTTTTCGCGAGTAACGATGTCGATTTTATTCTGGATAATAATGATATTTTTTATGCCTATGATGTTCAAAGCCATAAGATGCTCTTTTGTCTGGGGCTGCGGACACTGCTCGTTGGCTGCAATAACCAGAAGCGCGCCGTCCATAAGCGCAGCTCCTGATAACATGGTCGCCATCAGAGTTTCATGGCCAGGTGAATCAACAAACGATATCGAGCGAAGGATGTCAGTTTTTGCTCCACATTTTTCACATATCTCTTTAGTCGTATAACTTTCAGGTTCAGAACATCTTGGGCATTTTCTCAGCACAACATCTGCATAGCCGAGCCTGATTGATATTCCTCTTTTTATCTCTTCACTGTGCCTGTCTGTCCAGACGCCAGAAAGTGCCCTGACAAGCGTAGTTTTGCCGTGATCAACATGACCTACTATACCTATATTTACAACAGATTGCAATGGAATCCTCCAGTATGGATGTGCTTACATTGGGCTCTTTGTATTTAACCGCTTTTACGTGGGCTTCACAAAATTTGCAATGCATTTTAATACATGCTGCTTTATATAGTAGAATACTCAGGAGGCTTTGCTATGGAGGAAAAATCAAATGATTCAAAGCCGATCAAGGCTGCATATGCTGTTCTTGGAAGTGGCGGTATAGGACTTGCTCTGGCAAAAGAGCTTGAGACGAGAAATAAAAATATCATTCTTATAGATAATGATTCAGCGAAAGTTGAAACATTAAAAGAGCAAAACCTCAATGCAATGCTGGGTGACATTGGCAGTGCTGATGTGCTTGAAAAACTTGATTTCAAGAATATCAAATCTGTGTTTATAGTTAGTTCGACCATCGAAGCAAATAAGCAGGCGCTGGCTTTTATAAAGAAAACTGCGCCCGATGTGCAGACCGTGGTCAGAGCCAATGATTCTCAGCAGAAAGAAGAAATGGAAAGTGCTGGTGCAGACCTTGTTGTTCTGCCTTCAAACCTTCCCCACAGAGCTATAGCTCTCGCTATCGTCCAGTATATAGAAAAAATTACTTCAGTGAAATTAGCTCAGGAATTAAAAAAAGTGATAAGTAATGTCAGGGATGGAAGATTCGCTATCATTGTCCATGACAATCCAGACCCTGATGCGATTTCAAGTGCAATGGGCTTAAAAGAGATAGCAAGCAGCGTGGGGGTCAAAGCTGAGATACTTTATAAAGGAATGATAGGGCATCACGAAAATAAAGCGTTTGTAAACCTGCTCGATATCGAGTTAGATTCTTCAAAGAGTTTTAATGCTTCTGATTATAAAAAAATAGCTATGGTTGAGTGTTCAGTGCCAGGTGTGAATAATCTGCTTCCGCCTTTAACCCATGTCAGTATCGTGATTGATCACCACCAGGCTAATATTGAGGAAATAAAAGCAGAGTATGTGGATATAAGACCAAATATCGGAGCTACAGCTACCATCATGACAAAATATCTGCAGGATCTTGAAATCCCCATCAAGACCGAACTTGCGACTGCGCTCATGTACGGTATTAAAGTGGATACCAGTGATTTTCGAAGAAATACTGATCCTGCGGATTTAACGGCAGCAGCATATCTATATCCTCTTGCAAACCATGAAATCTTAAGTAAGATAGAGACGCCTTCAAGGTCAACCGAGGAGATCGATGTACTGGGCGATGCCATTAAAAATAGAGAGATAAAAGGCAGCTATCTTCTTTCAAATGTCGGATATATTCGCAATAGAGATGCACTTGCCCAGGCTGCTGATTATCTGCTCACACTTGAAGGAATAACAACGACCATTGTATTCGGGCTTGGAGAGGAGCATATCTACATTTCAGGCAGGAGCCGGGATGTCAGGGTGAACATCGGCAAAGTCATGCAGGACGCTTTTGGGGAAAGCCAGGCAGGAGGTCATGCAACGTTTGCAGGCGCACAAATCCCGCTTGGGGTCTTAAGTGGTACAAAGGATAAGCAGACACTCATGAAGCTTGCTGAAGAGGTCGTGGTCAAACGCCTGCTCTCGGTCATAGGGATACAGAAAGGGGCGGGGTAACGGATTCGTTCAGGCGCATGTGTGCATTTAACTGACCCGTCTACATCATTAAAAACAAATCCTAAGCGATTATCAGGGGAACATGCGCTGAAATGAGCATCAAGATTATAGACATGGCTGTAGCTCAAAGGAAGATCGAGCAGGCTTTTGAGGCAGGAATTCCCGCATCTCAGAGAGTTGTGTGGTGAGCAGCTATGGTCTGCTGGATGTTATCACGGTTCGGTTGGGCAGGGATGGGATGTTGTTGAAAAATACATTTCAACACAGAATTGTGCTGGTGGTGAGACAGCTTTAGAAGCAAAAAACGCTATTAAGCCCCGTATCGTTAAGTACCTAAATTTCCTGTATTCAAAGGCAAAGAGCTTATAAAGTTCTTGGAATATTTAGGTAAGGATAGCCCTAAAGGACTTCTGCGCAAGATAATACGAGAAGATTTGGAAATGAGTTTTGAGGAGTTTACCGAACTGTATTCCAAGTATAGAAGAAATAAATAACAACCTTTCTTGATCGGGATAGGTGACGCGTGCCTCGAATCACAAGAACGGATGAATTCGTGCTCGGTACGGGAGAAATGGCAAAATAAGCTACTTTCAAAGCTGAAAAACAGGCATGGTAAAGTCCTGAATCATTCAGACAATCATCCTGAACAGGATCCTTGAAATTATGGTCGTTATTGTGAACACAAGAATCGAGACAGGCAGCACCTGCCCAATGTCGTACATGAACCGCGGCTTATCGCCCCCGTATTCGATCCCTCCTGCGAACCTTGTAAGGATTATTACTAAAATCACCATGTAGATACCTATGACGAGCAGAAATATGTCAGGGGGGACGCTCTCTGCCATCCCTGCCTGTTTCATTACATCCCCGATGTTGATTTCCTGCGGCAGGAGGCGAGTCTCTTTTGCGATATTGAGCAGTATTTTCTGGATGACCTCTGAGAGTGCAAGGGTCACGCCGCCAATAAAAGGGGCAAATATCATGGCTGTAGACCTCATAGTCGAGGTCACATCGTAAAGCGAGCGTTTAATGTTCAGCTCCACTTCCTGCAGCTCTTTTAAATGGTCAGCGAGCTTTATGATCGCCATCCCTGCTGCTTCATGGCTTTTATGGACGCTTTCCGTGAACAGTCTCATTGTTGTACGCACCCTGTCAGAATAAACATCCCTGAACGCACCGTATTCCTCATTGAAAATCGCACCATGCAGGGTTGTACGCATGCTTGTCAGGTTTTTTGCCACGTCTGCAAATACCTCTCCTATTGTTGACCCTTTCATCATGCCAGAAGTATGGGCAAAAGCCTCCTCTGCTGACCTTCCTTCAGAGATCCTTCTTCCAAGGATGAAAAGGGCATCAGCGAACTCGTTTTCTATCTGTTTTATCCCATCGCGTATTTTTTTGTATGGAGCGTATATCCCGAGGCAGTATATCGTGAGCATCAGCGTGACAGCCCAAACTATCGGGAACGTTACAGGTACGAACCCTGTCATGGCTCCCTGCGCTATCATATCATAGGGGTTGCCGAGGTAAAGGAGAACAAAACCTGATAAGCCAGCTGCCCCTCCGACTGCCAGTGCTGTGATGATGGTGATTTTTCTGATGGATTTCATGTTCGAGAGCGCAGGGTGTTTATCAGATATGTCTGGTGGAGAAAAGGTCGCGGGTCGCTGGAGCAGGATGTATTCTGAGTAAAAAAACGTAGCAAGAGGCAGTATGATGTCATATATCATCACCAGCGTTACTGTATCTATTTTGATGCCCACGATGCTGACAGCAGGGAGCAGTGCGACAAGAGCAAGAGGTATCAGTACGAGGATAGAGTACAGAACATAGGTGGGTGTTTTAAGCCTTGCAGCAAATCCATCCATCATCGTTTTTGTCCCATCAAGCACAATATCCAGTGATTTGTTAAGCGTCATGATCCTCTGTGCTTCATCAGGCTCATTGATAGAACTCTTTACAAGGTGCAGTGAGCGCTTGAAATACTCGCTGTTCTTGCCCCACTGGTTTGCAAATGCGATGAGCGCGTCATCTATGCTGCTGTAAACACGGATATGTATATCCCAGATAAGTTTTCTTATGTCCTTTGAGAGAGGTCTGAAAGAATTCTCAGCAGCAAAAGCTAGCGCACGTTCCATATTTGGCACAAGCTTCATCGACATCACGATATAGCTCTGGATTTCTGGAATATCGCCAAGAGAGTGTATTTTCATGAATTTTGCATGGATCTTGGGATATTCGCTCAGGTATAGCATACATGCAAGAGGCACAGCAGCAGTGCACAGCGCAGCGGCTGCAATTGAAGTGGTGTCGTATGAAGCAGCGCTGAACAGTATGGCATCAAGGGTTATCATCAGGAGAAGTGAAACAACAGCACCTGTATAGGCGAGTATGTGCACTTCCCAAGGCTCTATCTCAAGACCTGTGAAGTAAAGGGCATCTAAAAACTCCCTGCTTACTGTTTTTTCACTGGTTTTCCTGTATTTCTCACTTATGATCCAGCTTAAGTGTTTTGTGCATATTTTGCATGTGCGGTAGTACCAGTTCTGATAGGAAGAGTTCATAAGGTCTCTTTTTTGCAGGGCTATGGAATTACTACTTTTTATATTTGCCAGTAAAAGGAAACCGTTTTTTGAATATATTTTTACTTATATCTTAACGAAATATGTTCGAATCTGAGCTTACGGCTGAGGAGAACGTGCGGCTGTACGGCGCTGTGATGGGGATGACGAAGAAGGAGATGGAGGAGAAGCGGGATTTATGCGAGGCTGGCTTTCGCTACCGCGGCGGCGACTGAACCTGATATTTTGCTGATCGATGAGGTGCTGGCTGTGGGGTTCCAGGGCTATGATGAGGATATCCATAAATACCATGCAAAGGATTATATTTTAGAGGGAATTTAATGACTGCCATTATTGCATCAGCAAAGGTTCATGGAAGAAATCTTGAATTGATAGATAGCCCGATAAATCTTGGTTTATCTGAAAATGAAGAACTATTTGTTGTCCTAAAGAAAAAAAAGGAATCTTTGGTTGAGAAAACAGCCGGAAATGAAATGGATGAAGAATTAATAGATAGTTCTATTGAATTGACTGAATCTGGTGAATAATTTGAAATTGAAAATAATACCACCGGATTCAGTGAAGGATTTTCTGATAAAAATTGAGTCCGGAATATATACTGGATATATCAATGAAGTTATTGTTTCAGAAGTATATCATAATTTTATTCGTGTAAAAATTTGTGATAAATATAACGTGCAACCTGTTGATTTCACAAGATTTATTAAATCAAATCCTGAATCGATTTCTGAAGTGGATTTGGGTAAAGTTACAGCTATCCTTTCGATGAAAAACATTCAATCGATACACGACATTGAAATAGGTATGGTGGAGGAAAATATGATAAGATATAATTTATTATCTTCAGATGCGATCCATGTATCATCTTGCAAGCTCCAGCGTATAGAATATTAAAGAAATATGTTCCAACCCCCAAAACCCCGC
>JAWOKW010000219.1:0-3510 GCA_033854095.1 Candidatus Methanoperedens sp.
AGCTGTGAATTTAGGGCTTGGAGTTGAAGGCATTAGTTTCCACGTCGGCAGCCAGTGCAATAATTTTGATAACTATCCACAGGCTTTGAATTTTGCCTCATCAATTTTCAAGGAAGCAGAATTAAGAGATTATCAAATTGGGTTTATTGATAAGGAAGGCAAAAAAAGAAAGATTTTGGATATTGGTGGAGGCTTTCCGGTAAAGTACACGCCGGATGTAAAATCTTTTTCCGCTCTGTCTGCAAAATTGAATTCGGAAATAAAGCGTTTGTTCCCCAAAGAAGATATTCAGGTTATTGCCGAGCCGGGGAGATTTATGGTGGCGACAGCCTGTACCTTGATCACGAAAATTATTGGGAAAGCTGTTCGTGATGGGAAAACATGCTATTACCTGGATGACGGTGTTTATCATACTTTTTCAGGACAGGTTTTTGATCACCAGCCCTATCCGCTGCATTCCTTCAAGGACGGAGAGAAAAAAGTTTGCGCTACGTTTGGCCCCACCTGTGATGCGTTTGATACTATTTCCCTAGCTGATGAGCTACCTGAAGATCTGCAGATTGACGACTTGCTTTATGCTGAAAATATTGGTGCCTATACAATCGCTTCAACCACCTATTTTAACGGTTTCCCTCCCCCGAAGGTGGTGCATTTGAATAAATAACGTCCATCAATGATACTTATATACTTATATATCTTCGAATTTGGGAGAAGATACTACATAATTACTAGTATGGTTTGATGGGCAGTAGATGAGCCCTTTAGCAAAGGATGGGTACAAATCATACATACCCAGGTTGTAGAAACACGGGTAGAAAGCGAAAAATGAATTGTATGAATACCCCGGTGCGAGAGTACCGCCTCCTCCGATAGTTCCATCCGTTTTATCGGCACTGTTATCTCTTTATCTAAATAATGTATACGACTCCAGACGCAGAAAAAAGAGGGGTTTTGCGGGGATCTCTATCTACCTCAGGTTCAAATTCAACTATTGCTATCTTATAGCTCCGCAAAGATTATCTGCAAAGGTATCAATTAAAAACCCGGTGCAGTTGTTTGAGTGAAAAAACGCTATACACGCTTAAAAGGCAAGTCGCATTTCGAATGCAATATTACTTGAAGAAAAACTTCAGACCAAATAGTCTCGCCTATAAACTTCTATCAGATTACCCTACTAGGCCTGGAAAGGGAATTCGGCCAGCGTTCTGTCTTGCAGCGGCAGCATCGGTAGGGGGAGACTACACTAAAGCAATCAATACAGGAGCTGCTATAGAACTACTCCACAATGCGTTTCTCATCAAGGATGATATCGTAGATCAATCACTTTATCGAAGAGGTGAGCTCACTTTGAACAGGAAATACGGTCTGGCCTTAGCTGCCAATGCAGGTGATGCGGTTAAGATTCTTAGCATGTCCCCGCTCATAGATAATCTCAGCTTAATAGGAGTGCAAAAATCTTTGCAGGTTATCTTGGAGATAGAGGAGATGGCTAGGAGAAGCATTGAAGGGCAGATAATGGAATTGAATTACGTGAAGCAGAATAGAACAGATTTGAAGCCTACGGATTATTTCAGGATATGTGAGAACAAGACTTGCTGGTACACTATAATTACCCCGGTCAGAACAGGTCTGATTATTGGCAGTGATCATGCTACTCCCGAGCAACTGGATACATTTACGAGGTTTGGACTGAACATAGGGCTAGCATTTCAGATAACTGATGATACTTTGAACCTAACAGCATCCCAGAAACAGTATGGCAAAGAGATCAAAGGCGATATCCTTGAGGGTAAAAGAACGCTCATACTTATTCATCTTCTTAACTCATGCACTTCCGAGGAGAAAAAAAGAATGCGCAGGATCCTGAAAACACCGCGTGATAATAAGACTGACTCGGATGTGGCATACGTGGAGGAACTTATGCAAAAGTATTCCAGCATTGAATACGCTGAGAAAACAGCGCAACGTCTCGCTATAAAGGCTGAAGGGATACTTCTTAATGAATGCGACTGGATGATCGAGAAACGCTGGAAACAATTCTTTTTGGATCAGACCAGTTACCTTATTAAGCGAAAGAAATAAATAGGCAAAGACTCCAACATAGGAAATGTCTGGGATTTTTATGAGTGAAAGAAAAAAGGTTGCAAACTCCAAGCGTGAACATAAAACAATACCCCGCCCAATGCTAATTACCCCTCCTAATCCACGTTCAGTCCAGCGGGCAATAAATAAGGTCGTCGGAACCCTTAGCGATCCTGAATACCAGGAACAAGTGACGAAGTTAACTCAAGCCTCAGTTAAGAATTCCATGGAAACACTTCAGAAAATGAGCCAGTTTTCTGAGCGCTTGTCCAGGCTGGATAACAAAGGTTGGGACTCTTTTATCAACAACTCGATCGATGACCTGATGCGTGCCTACCTTCAATTCAATTCTGACTTGATTGTGCTCCTGCAAAAACAATCGAGCAGGACAATAGAGATTCTGGATGCAGCTTTGCCAGATCAAGAAGAAACAGAATCTAAGCCGCCATCCGAATGATACTTTACTCAATAGAGGACACGACCTACCTCGATGCTTTTAACATACCTTCAATCTTTGACGACCGTCTAGTACTATATAAAGAATGGCACGATTTCGTATTTTACGATAGAAAAAACCGCATATTCGGTCTTCTAAACTTCGGGATTCATGGCAACCCCTATGATACCAAGCGTGGGTATGGAAGCGTCATTTCATTTTTCGTAAATCCACAAGGGAGAATTTTAACAGAGAGGATGCTTATCCCCTTGGGAAAGCTGCAAATATCAGCATACAATCCGGATTTTCTCTGTGAAGATGTTGCGGTGACTTACCTAAAGGATAATACTTTCAAAATAAAAGGTAAGATAGATAAGATATCCTTCAATCTCAATTTTCCGGTTATCCTGCCTCCTGTACCAAGTATAGGGATCGTTTCTGATGTTCTAGGCAAGAACGAGACAATAAGTATCGGAATGATTCGGGCGGCTGAAGAAATGGGTAAGTTCTGGGACAATTGGGTGGAACTTCCTAGACTTCAATCCTTCGGAGAAATCATACTGGATGGAACTGTTTTTCCTATCAATACTCGCACAGGATACCACGACCATGAGGGCGGTCGTTTCGACTGGGGTACCCCATGGGGATGGGACACTGGAGTTATACTTTGCGATCCATCGAATGCAAAAGAACCAGAGGGCGCGAGGTTTCTGTTTTATCGGTATGGTCCCTCTAACGAATTATCTTATGGTGGGATTATCGTCAAAAAGAAAAATGGTGAACAAAAGTATTTTGGCAGTGAAAAAATTCAGATTACCAGGGTAGGAAGGTTTTCTGGCGAACAGAGCATAATTCCCGGAGTTACACGCCTCCTTTATCCGGATTACCATCCATGCGTACCTGAAAGAATAGTTCTCTCAGCAGTAGATGGTTCTGACAAGCTCAACGTTATATTTAAGCCCAGGGCTGTTTGTAGCATAATCGCCTCAAGC
>JAWOKW010000220.1:0-2990 GCA_033854095.1 Candidatus Methanoperedens sp.
CTGACTTTTGATAGCTTCCAGGTGGTCTTCCCACATGAAAGGAGCAGGCATCACCTCCCAGGGTAAGACTCCAGCCCTTACCTGAAGCAGGTATTCTTTAACTAAATGGTCCAGGAAGTTGCTCCGGTACTGGTTGCGGCAGAACTGCAAAGTTGCCTTCGCATCCATTACAACCTGGTCTGGTGTTCTGATCAGGACGTTTGCATTCATCACGCTTACATCCTGTGTTTTCCTGGACGGCCAGATCTTATCACCGACATCACGCCATTTGGCGCAGAGGTTGCATCTTCGATCTTTGCCATTGAGTTCCGGGTATCTTAGAGCCACGAACCAGCCGCACTGGTGGAATGCCTGTGCCTGGCTCGCTTCGGCTTTTGCTATTGCCAGAGCCTCTGCAAGTACGCTTCCTCTTCTGGAGATAGGATTTCTCCCATTTCCTTACGGAAAATCAACACTGCAAGAGGCGTATGGTTCGCTTTGAGCTTTTCCAGCTTTTTTCGCATGGCATCTTTTTGAATAGCTTCTTGCTGAAGCATTCTGCGCTCCAGCTCGAAGAAATCCAGTTTTTCGCCAGATGCGAAAAGCCTGATTACTGTCGGCTCTTCTGATTCGCTCTCCTCTTCATCAGAAACATAACCATAGTCCCCGATTCGAGCCTGATAATCCTTCTCCTGCTCTTCAGGGATTTGATTATCCCGCCAGTCAAGGTCCCCGACTTCAGATTCGAACTCTTCATGCATCATGGGTGCCAGTTTTCTGGAACCTAATGCTGCAGCTTTGTGGCATCCGATCGGTGTCACTGCCAGATTGTGTGAGTCTTGTTTGCGGATACAGGCTCCGTCACATTTTTGACAGAGCGACTGATTCCGGATTCGTTGAGTATTCCAAAAATCATACGCTCCCATTCGCTGAGAGCCGTAGATTTTTGCCACAGCACAACCGCCATTCAGGACATTCGGCAGAAGCTGCTCTTCAGCCGAGTTAATGGTTATGAAGCCAAACCCGTTTGACGATGCAAAAGTTTTCAGCACTTTTAGAATACTGAAGAACTTTCCACCGAGTGTTTTCCGTGCAGATATTTTGAAAAAAAGTGTTCCCTGCGTTACCACAAGCAACTTTTTCTTCATAAGCTGCTCTACAAGCTCGCTACCCTCTCCACTACTTTAGATTAGTACTATTTTCGATTAGTAATTGTGGGGATATTGATACTGACCCTGTTTATAGGGTCAACTAACATATTCTTATTTTTACTCATTTGGTTTACACTCCTTTTTTTTCATCTATGCCAAGACCGGAAAGGTGCAAGCACCAATTCGGCAGACTAAGACAAAATATTGAACGACCTATTGTATTTTCTTAAGGAATCAAATACTTTTCTTTTTCATTTCAAAATTAGAAAAATGAGTTGGAGCCTGTGAGCAGTACCCCGCAGGATTATGTAAACCAAATGTGTACTTTCGTAACACAATTCGCAGGTTGTTCAGGCCTGCACTCTTTGGTATATTGCTTGTATAATTTAAAAGTTGCGCTCTGAAGCTACGAAGCCTGTTCTGAACGTTTACCTGCTGCGGTCAAGACGGAAAGTTTTTTATCCACCAGGAACCCATCTGCAGCGATCTCGGTCTGGACAGAATCACGGAGGAATGACATGAAGGGAATTATACGAAAGTTAGTAGAAGAACAATTTACCGAAGATTGAAATGACACACAGATACGGGACTTCAATCGATGATAATTTGTTATTGTACTATGAACAACACCAACTCTTACTTTCAAATTGCATAGAAATATTATCTTATTTTAAGTGTTATAGATGCGGGAAATGTTGCATCCATGATTCTCCGGCCATATTTGTCGATGAGTTAGATGCCCTGTCGAAGAACATAGGTCGCCGTTTTTTTGATGCGTTGGACCCTGGTGTATTTCCACACCGGTTTAAAACACCGTGCCCTTTTTATAAAAACATATGCGAAATTCAGACACACAAACCAGACTTATGCAAGATTTATCCCTTTTCCACTAATCGGGACGATCATACGTCGTTATATCAATGTCCTATGGGTAGAAAAATTTTAAACGAATATATTACTTTTTTTAAGTCAAAGTATGGTCGTGATTTAAAACATCAGCTTGAACCGAACAAGGCGCAGACCGAACAAGTAGAAAAGGGGCAGGGTACACTATCCATATATGTACAAATCCCTAATGAATACATTCTTCCTTTTTTGGAGTATCTATCTCTAACAAAAGAAAAGAAACAACATTCCCATGATAGAAACGGAGTTATTGCATTGTGAGGTAATGGAAGAATTGATGATGGCAAATGAAATGCTTTAATTTTTCACACTGCCAATCATTGTGGAAAAGGACGAAGATGGATTTATTGTAGTTGAGTGCCCGCTTTTTAAAGCTTGTTATAAGGGTGCGACCACGATTCGTCCGTAAAGTATCCATAAGACTATCTTTTCCCATAATCCCGATATCAAACATATTTAATCCGGTCTCAGGATCAAAGCTCATCATGTGCCTCGTTCTTATCCCACCGTTTATGCTTATTGTTGACCCTTATTTAATTTGCTCCGCCAACTCTAAAATAATCCCCTCCGGCCCGCGAACGTAGCATAATTTATAAGTGTTTTCGTAGTTTTGTATCTCTCCAAAAAGTTCCGCGCCTTTCTTTTTCAATTTGGCAACGACAGCCTCAATATCTTCGACAACAAATGCGATATGTCGGATACCAAGGGTATTCGCTAAGGGATACTGAATGCCTTTTTCATCCGATGGCATGTAAAATTTTCCTAGTTCTATATTCGCCTCACCGTCTGGCATTCCCAACATTACAACCGTCGCTCTAACGTCATTGAGCCCAATTACCCGTTCCACCCACTCTCCTTTCACTTCTGTTTCCCCTAGCACTTCAAGTCCAAGGTCAAGAAAAAACGCTTTAGCGGCAGGCAAATCGTTTACGACTATACCGACATGGTCTATTC
>JAWOKW010000221.1:0-7955 GCA_033854095.1 Candidatus Methanoperedens sp.
AGGGAGACGTTGACATAAGGAATATTGTACTTATCCTGTATCATCTTGGCTATGTACGTTGAGGATCTCTGGCACTGCACAACATTCAGCTTCGCTTTGTGCATCACTGGAAGATCATGGTAAGGCGAGTTTCCTGTAAAAATTGTAAGAACCCGGACACCCATGCGCTCAAAGAGCGGGCGTATTATCCAGGCATCGCCGTCGATATTGAATTCCCCAATTATGCACATATCATAAGGCGTAGTCGTTTCAGGTTCCTCGGTACCTACTACTTTTTCAAACAACGTGCGGTTAGCTATGTGATGTCCTAAGGATTGGCTCACGCCCCGGAAACCCTCGCAATGGAACGGTACAACAGGAATCCCGATTTTCTCGGAAGCCTGCCTGCAGACAGCCTCTGTATCATCACCTATCAGCCCGACCACGCATGTGGAATAAACAAACACTGCCTTCGCTTCCGGGAAAAGCTCATGCGATTCCACTATGGAGCTGTAGAGCTTTTTTGCTCCCCCGTATATCACGCTATCTTCTGTCAGGTCTGTACTGAAGCAGTATTTTCTGTGCAGCTTCACGTCTGAAAGGTTCCTTCTCGTTCCCCACGTATAGTAGGCGCAGCCTATGGGTCCGTGTACAAGTTGAATCACGTCCTTTACAGGTCCCCCCACAACACCCCTGCACCCCGCGAAAGTGCAGCCGCGCTCGGTCATATCTCCGGGTACTGTCTGGACATTGCACATGGGCAATATCATGTTTCCGGGCTCATGACATACTATGTGCGGCTGTCGCTGCGGGATCGGTATGTCGCATTGCGGTAAAATTGTTGTCATTTCGTCCTCCATTAATCAATTTATTTTTGCTGTTTAATCCAATTTGAAGATCTCTATTTGATTGCCTGTTCTCCGTTCTCTCCCGTTCTCACTCTCACTGCATCATATATTGGGCACACGAAAATCTTGCCATCCCCGATGTGCCCGCTTTGATTTATCCTGATTATAGTCTCAACCACTTTAGGGACATCCTCATCCTCGACTACTGTGTAAATCATCCTCTTTGGGACAAAGCGCATGCTGATGCCAGTATTTTTCTCCTCAACCTCTGTGAGCGTGGGATCAAGTTCATAATTCAGGCCCGGCAATCCCTTCTGCTTGCCGCGCCCTTCCACGCTCACCATTGTAAGTGCTGGAATACCTATTCCCAAAAGACCTGCTTTGGTTTCTTGCAACCTGTGCCTTCTGATTATAGCGATAACCTCCTTCATGATCTCACCTATAATCCGGATGCGCCCGTCCTCACAGTGTATACTTCTGAAACATCGGTTACGAAAATCTTGCCATCCCCGATATTTCCTGTCCTCGCGCTGTTCTGGATAACGTTCACTGCCTTTGTAACATTCTCGTCTTCAACGACCAGCATCAGCATCACTTTGGGTAGTTCATCGTAACATACCGTCCCTACCCTGATTCCTTTTTGCTTGCCGCGCCCAAACACGTTCATCTTGGTAAGGGAATAAAATCCTTCTTTTTCCAGGTGCTCCACAACTTTCTCTTCCTTGTTTGGCCTGATTATCGCTCGGATCATCTTCATATTCTCACCTCTCAACAATACCGAATTCAACCATCATATTCTCAAGCTCCTGCATGGGCATGGGTTTTGGAATCACGAAATCCCTGTTCTGAATAATGTTTTTTGCAAGGGTTCGGTAAACCTCAGCCTGTGTACATGCAGGGTCAAAGTCGATCACAGTCTTCCGATTTATCTCGGCACGCTGCACGATGTTATCTCGCGGCACGAACTGTATCAGCTTTGAGCCTATCTTTTTTGAGAATTCAGTGAGCAGTTCTAGTTCATTGTCCACGTTGCGGGAATTGCATATTATGCCGCCCAGGCGGGCATCGCCGCTCTCTGCAAATTTTACTATGCCCTTGCAGATGTTATTGGCAGCATAGAGTGCCATGAGTTCCCCGCTTGCTACTATGTAAATTTCTTTTGCATAGCCCTCTCGTATTGGCATGGCAAAACCCCCGCAGACAACATCACCGAGTACATCATAGAAGACGAAATCCAGCTCTTCGTTGTAAGCTCCCAGCTCTTCCAGGAGTTTGATGGCTGTGATGACACCTCTTCCTGCACATCCCACGCCTGGCTCAGGACCTCCTGCCTCAACACATTTTATTCCACCATAGCCTGTATGGCGAACAGCATCAAGTCTCGCTCCCCCAGTGCCGTTGTCACGCATGGTATCAAACACAGTCGCCTGTGCTTTCCCCCCAAGCAGCATCCTTGTTGAATCTGCCTTAGGGTCGCATCCTATCTGCATCACGCGCTTGCCTATCGAAGCAAGTGCAGCTGTAAGATTTTGTGTAGTTGTGGACTTACCGATTCCACCTTTTCCATATATTGCAATCTGCCTCATTTTCCTCCTATTTTTTTAACCGGTAGTCCACTGGTGACCTCATTATATTTAAATATTTTCAGTAGAAACACCTTAATAATGATTAAGTTTATATATCATTAGATATTCAGTGGATAGCCGTATGCCTTTGGTGAGGCATCTTAGGAGGATTGATGAAGATGAGATTAAAAAATTCGAAATACTTGTTAGTAATAATGGTTCTTCTGCTGCTCTCTGTACCTGCTCTGGCAGCTGATGAACCGAAAGTAGATTCAGGCGATACTGCATGGGTCCTTGCAAGTTCAGCGCTCGTGATGATAATGACTCCTGCTCTGGGCTTGTTCTACGGCGGCATGGTACGAAAGAAAAATGCACTCTCAACTATAATGTTTAGTTTTGCAATCCTAGCATTAATAAGCGTTCAGTGGGTGCTTTATGGATATAGCCTTGCCTTTGGTCCTGATGTAGGCCATGTAATTGGCAACCTCAACTGGCTCGGGCTTAACGGTGTAGGCCAGACGCCAAATGCCGACTACGCAGCAACCATTCCAGCTCTTGCGTATATGATATTCCAGGCGATGTTCGCCATAATCACAGTTGCGCTTATTTCTGGTGCATTCGTTGAACGCATAAAGTTCAGCGCGTTCATGTTGTTCTCCCTGCTCTGGGCTACTCTTGTATACGACCCGATTGCCCACTGGGTATGGGGCGTTGGCGGCTGGCTCCGCAACCTGGGCGCGCTTGATTTTGCTGGAGGTACAGTTGTGCACATCAGTTCAGGGGTTTCGGCTCTTGCAATTGCCTTTGTGATAGGCTCACGCAAGGGATTCGGAAAGCAGCCCATGGAGCCACACAACATACCGATGGTTATTCTTGGAGCTGCGCTTCTGTGGTTCGGCTGGTTCGGATTCAATGGTGGCAGCGCGGTTGCAAGTAACGGGCTTGCGACAAGCGCATTTGTGGTAACCAATACAGCCGCAGCGGCGGCAGCACTGATGTGGACTATGCTTAGCTGGTACCACAAGAGACCAAGTGTTCTGGGTGCAGCCACAGGTGGTGTAGTAGGACTTGTTGCAATCACTCCTGCATCCGGTTTCGTTACACCTCTTGCTGCTATAGTAATAGGAGCGGTAGCAGCAGTCATCAGTTACTATGCTATGCTCTTCAGGAGTAAGCAGCCCTTAGATGACTCCCTTGATGTCTGGGCATGCCACGGTCTGGGCGGAACCTGGGGTGCCATAGCCACGGGCATATTCGCCACTGTTGCGGTAAACTCAGCAGGTGCAAATGGCCTGCTCTATGGCAATCCGGGACAGTTTGTAACGCAGCTAATCGCAGTCGGTGTGACATGGGTATACGCTTTTGTAATGACAGTCATTCTGGCAAAGGTTGTAGATTCAACCGTTGGGCTGCGTGTCCGCGATGAAGAGGAGTCAGTCGGATTGGATATCTCTCAGCATGCTGAGAAGGCATATTCGTGAGGTGAATAAAATGAAGAAAGTTGAAGCAATAGTAAGACCCGAGAGCCTTGATGCTGTTCGGACATCTCTTGAGGAGAAAGGTATCTTTGGCATGACAGTTGCAGAGGTGCAGGGGCGCGGACGCCAGAAAGGCGTCTGTCTTCAGTGGCGCGCTGGTGAGTACTGTGTAGAATTCCTGCCAAAGCTCCAGTTGGACATGATCGTGGATGACAAAGATGTGGAGTCGGTGATTGCAGCGATAACTGCTGTCTCGAAAACGGGCAATAAAGGCGACGGTAAGATTTTCATCTATCCTGTTGAGGAAGTCGTGCGTGTCAGCACAGGAGAAAGAGGGAAGGAAGCCATATAATGTGGCTTCCGTGGCTTATTATAGGAGAAAAATATTATGACAACACCTGAAAAGTTACTTGAATATGTAAAAGAAAAGAACGTGAAATGGATAGATCTTCAGTTCATGGATATACCAGGGTATATTCAGCATATCACAATCCCCTCGTATACCTTGAAAGAAGAGGATTTCAAAGATGGTATAGGAAAGCTTGATGGCTCTTCTATCAAGGGCTTTAAATCAATATTCGAGTCGGATATGAGGATGTTTCCCGATCCAGATACATGTGCTATTCTGCCCTGGACCGATAACACACCACACAAGACGTTACGTCTAATAGTAGACCTCTACGATGCCTTCGGAGGACCGCGATTCACCCGCGACCCCAGGCACATAGCGCAGAGGGCTGAAGAGGCTGTGAAGAAATCCGGGTTTGATGTATCGTACTGGGGACCTGAGCTTGAGTTCTTCGTGTTTGATTCAGTCAAACTGCTGCCGAGCTACTCCACAGCGCGTGATGCATGGTCAGGCACAGGGTATGAGATAGAATCAAAAGAAGCGCCATGGTCACATACGAGCGGCATCAACCATCCAATCCGATTCAAGGAAGGATACTATCCTGCACCGCCACAGGATACGCTTCAGTTGTACAGGAGCGAGGTAGCGGGACAGCTTTATGACTACTTTGGCATAGTCTGCGATGCACATCACCATGAAGTAGCCACGGCAGGACAGTGCGAGATTGATATGAAATATGATGCCCTCACGAAGATGGCGGACAACGTACTGACATACAAGAACGTCGTCAAGAACGTGGCGTACAATATGAAAATGGTCGCCACCTTCATGCCCAAGCCCATCTTCGGAGACAATGCCTCAGGCATGCATATCCACCAGTCGCTCTGGAAAGGGATGAATGGGAAATCACACAACACCTTCTATGACCCGGATGATGAATACGCTGAAATATCACAGACCTGCCGGTACTATATAGGCGGACTGATGGAGCATTCAAGGGCACTATGTGCCATCACATCGCCAACCACAAACTCATACAAGAGACTTGTACCTGGGTACGAGGCTCCGGTTTATATCGCATGGAGCAAGCGCAACAGGTCAGCAAGTGTAAGAGTGCCGGTCTATGAGAAGGGCAAGGAAGCTCCCAAGAGAATCGAGTTCAGGCCGCCTGATACCAGTTGCAATACCTATTTCGCGTTTTCAGCGCTCACCGCAGCAGGTCTTGACGGCATCAAGAGGAAGACCGACCCGGGCGACCCATGCGATGAGAACATCTACCACATCACACCTGAGAGAAGACGTGAAATGGGAATCAAAGAATGCCCGGGCTCACTGCAAGAGGCGCTTGCCGAACTGGAATCAGACAGTAAGTTCCTTGAGCCCATATTCCCGAAAGATGCAATCGATATGTGGATAGAACTCAAGTCGGAGGAATTTAAGCAGAACTCAATCAGGCCAACGCCGTACGAGTTCTACCAGTACTTCGATATTTAATCGATTCAATTCCAGCATGCTTTCGATCATGCTGGAATGGTTTTTTAACATATAATATGAGTATAAAACAGAGTTCATCGATGGTGGTTGGCTATCACCTGAACGCTATCAAAACTAAAAGTGGTATGAGCACAATGACAATGGACTTGGCAGTACAGAGAAAGCTCATAGAGATCCTGAGGGTAATACGCGAAAGCCAAACGCCTCTAGGAGCACGGTTGATAGCATACAGATTGAATGAGCGAGGATATGCCATTGGAGAACGGGCTGTCCGCTACCACCTTCGTGTTCTGGATGCACAGGGTCTTACAAAACGTCTAGGATACGATGGCAGGGTTATTACCGAGCGAGGAATAGATGAGCTAAATAATGCATTGGTAGGAGATAGAGTAGGTTTCATAATCACTAAAATAGAAAAACTCATGTACGATACTACTTTTGATCTTAAAACAAAGCAGGGTAATGTGATAACCAACATATCAATCATAGATAAAAATGCTCTCGATAAAACCATGGAAATACTCGAAAATGTGGCACATAACGGTTATAACGGTTATCCATTCAGCCCATATATCAAGTTAATAGAAGAAGGTACTATCGCCTCAGATATTAGAATTCCGCAAGGTAAAATGGGAATAGCAACTATGTGCAGTATAACAATAGATGGAATTTTGCTGAAAAACAGTGTTCCTGTCAATCCTAAATACGGAGGTATATTAACAGTGGAAGATAAAAAGCCCATATGTTTTGATGATATAATTGCTTATAGCGGTACCACAATTGATCCAATGCGGATTTTTTTATCAAAGAAAATGACTTGTGTTCTTGATACTGTGAATACAGGCTCAGGAAAGCTTCTTGCCAATCTTCGCGAGATCCCCGAATCAGCACTTTCAAAGGCTAAAGAAGTTCTGAGTTCTGTTGTGAAAGCCAGAATAGGGGGCATAGCTGAGATTGGAAAGTTCGGGGGGTCGGTGCTTAACGCAGCGGTTGATGCAGGAAAAGTTGGTATTGTGGTATATGCAGGAACTAATATTATGGCTGCTGTAAGTGAGATGGGTATTAAAGTAGCTACGTATCCAATTTCTACTACTATTGATTTCAAGGAATTGAAAAAGCTGTGATGAAGATGTCATTAAATAGGCATGGTTTACCTATGAATTTGGTAAAGCAATATAAGTGCCCATACTGTAAGCATAACATAGTTCTAGCCAAGGCTGACTTCATTAAAGGGATAGCGGTAGTATCTTGCACATACTGCGGCAAGGAGGCATTTACAGTAGAAGAAAATGGATTCTCAAGACAGCCCCTTCAAGTTGCATGAAAAAAAGCTAGCTGGGAAGTAGAAAGATATAAATCAAGAGTAGATTCAATCAGCCGGTGAGTATAAGTCAACAGTATTTTCTACTCACAGAGGCTTAACAGAACCATGAGAAAGTTGGTTTTAGAGGATAAAAGATCATGAACAATATAGGATGGAGCAGATATAGCACGATAGTAAGATGCAGCTTACACGGTTGAAGAACTTAAGGAATTGGCAGAGGTGAAGGATTAATATGGTCACAAATGGAACAGAGCAGAAAGCCGATTGGAAACCGTGCTTTTTCTGTCAAGCGAAGACGCCTGAGCGGATCGGTAAAATTCCGGTGTGTGGGAACTGTCTCGCAGAGATTTATGAGAAGGGAAAAAATGTGAGCAAGCACTGAGTGAAGTGGGTGAACTCATGAAGCTAACTTTAGATATCGGGCTCTTATAGGGATTATTAAATGGAGGCGCTAAAGCCAGATATAGAAGGACCCGTAGAATTCAAGACTTAGCCAAAAAATATAAATATAGCCATACATTTGTTATATAGGAGGAACATCGTCTCCATATACAAGGTATGCGTGATTGAAAATGGTTAATTTCAGGACCATAGGATATGGCGGGAGAGATACTAACAGTCTGATCAGCGCACTGAAGGAAATGAATGCAGACGCTGTTGTCGATGTCAGGTATAAACCTTATTGCGGCTGGAATAGAGATTTTTGCGGAGAAGTTCTGAAAGAGAAACTTGCGGCTGAAGGAATAGATTACCTCTGGATTTCAGACCTCGGGAATACAACTAAAGACATAAATAATATAAAGCTTGTAAATGAGAGGCGCGGGATAGAGAAAGTTCTAGCGGTTGTGGCGCAATATGAATATGACACGGTGGTTCTGCTCTGTGCGGAGGCTAATGAGAAGAGATGCCATAGATCGT
>JAWOKW010000222.1:0-2504 GCA_033854095.1 Candidatus Methanoperedens sp.
TTATGAGCACCAAAGAATAATTCTCCCAGAACTGTGCTTGATATAAAAACTTCGTCCGCATTCGCCAATCGGTTTTTGACAGAAGTATCATTTCCAAAGAGAGCGATTATTATATTCGTATCGAGCAGAAATCTACCACTCATTAACATCCACTCGTTCACAACTCGTCTCAATAGCTTCACTCATGGCACGAGTATCCTCAGTCTCCATGATACCTGAGAAGCTGAGGAGCCGCTTACCTTGAACACCTTTTGGAAAAGATATAGTCAATGCATGAGCAAAATCAAGTACCCGACGCTGAAGTTCAAGTGGTAGTTGATCGAGCTGTCTTATGACATCCTGCTTAATTGTCGAAACTTCTGTCATATACTGGACATATGGTTACGATTGTCTTAATATTTTCTGTTTGGAACTTATCCAGTTTTATCAGGCAGCGCTATAAAAAGCTTGTTCCTTAACCCGGCTCTATAAAGATCAAATAGCCTGCCAAGCTCTTTAGTCACTTCAGTCGTATGCTCCACCTCAAAAGCAAATTCGGGCACAAGAGCATCCGTATCGCCTATAAACCATATCACATCAATATAACTCGCTATTTTTACAACCTTAGGGTAGGAAAGAAGCCTGAGAAAATCATGCACTGTAGCGATTTCTTCCAGCGGTCAGCCCATAAACTTTTTCTTGGCATCATTAACCCCTCTCCAAGTTTCATAACCGTATATCCTCCCGAGTTCAAGCAGCATCCCCTGGACATCCTCATGCCCCGGATTCGGGTTCTTTTTCGGGTCAAATTCCTCAATAGGCTTCTCTTCTCTGAGATACCATATCCCGCTCCCTTTCTCTTCCTGATAGAAAATGCTGTACTGCTGTAAGGTACGTCTTACGGTGTCTCTCCATGTTGGATTTGTTTCAGTCTTCGAGTGTCCCTTTATTTTTGAGTAAATATCGTCAAGGTGACCTGAGCTGCCGATTTCTAAAAGAGCTTCTTTTACAACGTCTTTTCCAGGTCAGTTTGCTCTCGTTCTTCATTTGTTGACTTAAATAAAATTCTTTGATCTTAACGTTTTCGAGAGTAACGTGAGTTCGTATTGAGTTCGTACGAGTTCGCTGTTTATACTGCGCGGTTTCTGATATAAGGCGATCGCGCGGGGGCTATCGGCGCCGGGGATTTAATATTTAAAAATATATATATGTCATCTTTTTATCTTCCCGCATCAAGCAACTCGTCAAGTTGCATCATCAGTCTATCTCAAAAAGGTAATCAAAATATTTCCATGCTCTGCAAAGCGGGCAGTTCTCTTCAAAATCAGGACAGCGAGTACCCCAGTTTTTATTCATCCATTCTATCATCCTCTCCTTCATATATCCACTGCAATCCTTGCACTCCCAGTATTCTGTCTCTTCGCCCGTCAGGGTTTCCCCCAGTTCTTTTGAATAGAAGTACTGGATGGGTATTTTATTGCCCTGTTCAAGTTTTACATCGAACTTGCACCCACATACTGCGCATGTTCTGTTTTTGAGAATTTTCATTTTTAATCCACTTTCATTGATCAAATCAATCGCTGAAGCAGAAATCCTCTTCTTTCCTGAAACTTATCTCAAAATTCTTAAAAATATCAAGCCTTCCCAGCAAGTTGGGTACTTCTGACAGGGCAAAAGCAACTCTTGTTTCAACTTCCTTTCCATCTATGAATAACGGTATTTTATGAACATAAGCCATCATTTCTCCCACAATTCCCCTGAAAACCTTTGCTTCTCCCTGCTCTACATCCACTCCCATTATATCGCCAATCCTTTTCGAAAGGATTGATATATCTGCACCTGAATCCACCAGCATACTGAGTTCAAACATGTCGCCATTGGCATCTTTTAGTCCTACCTTCGCAATCGGTCTATAAACGAATCCAAGGCTTGAGGAATTTTCCTTCGCAAACTTGAAGCATTTTTTCAAAGGATCAAAGCCTCCTTTCTTGGAACCTGACCCAGGAAAACGATGTTCTTAGGAAATTTAGCTTTGGCTTCCTGATATACCTTTTTTACATCCTTGCCGTGAGCAATAATTTTGTCTTCGATGATCGCCACATATTCCCCTTCATATTTAGAGATCATTTCTACAAGGTTTGCCCTGAAATATTCTAAAGCATCTTTCATGGTCATAATTCTGATTGAATGACTTAAAAGCTTTCCGACTACATGCACCGATAGATTTCTATATTTCGATCCAACCCTTCAATCATCCCCTGGCCACCTACTTCACCTGCTTCACGTTCGCTTTTTCTCTAATTAATCTCTATTACAACGATTGACATTGAAAAATTCAAAAACTTCGCCCCTCATTACTCTCTAAAAAATTCCGTCTTCTGTAAATTGTAACTTGACGCTATACAAGGCGACTTGAATAAATACGTATGATACGCTCTACCGTGCCGTATTTATGCGTAATTACTTCTGACGCTATGTATAACTAATATAATCTAAAAAATTGTCCCTTTATTTCCTCAATTTTT
>JAWOKW010000223.1:0-14515 GCA_033854095.1 Candidatus Methanoperedens sp.
TTAAAATTCGTAGGAGTCTAACATGTTAGTGGGCATTTCACCTAAGGTGGTACCACATTTGAACATTTATAGATACCGTAGTAATAGCATGCGCCTACATAGGGGTCGTATCCTCCGACCCAGCACATGCCATTGCCGAGTTCTCCTTTAATTACAACAGGTGATGCACTTACTGCCGGAATTGCAGAGCCAAATACAGCTCCTAAGATTAACCCAACAGCCAAGATTCTTACAATGGTTTGCTTCATATTTCCTCCGTCATACTTGACTATTAATAGTCAAGTATGACATATTATAGTAGTATATGTTCATATATAAAAAGTCTTCGCTCATATAAAACACATCGTTGTGTTTAGTTCAGAAACGTTTGACGTTATACACCCATCCCGATGGCATGGGAAAAAAACAAAGTTGTAAAGTTAACTGGGAAGAAAATAAATTACATCATTCGTTACAAAACCAAATCAGATACGAGCGAAAGCACAGCTTAACGGCTGTTCATCTGGACTGGATACAGGCAATAACCGATCATGGCAGCCAATTTTATGCAAACAAGAAAGACAAAAACATAATACGATTCCATGAAAGCCTGGATACTGAGCATTATCTGCAAGAATGATATGGATTGTGCGGCTCAATCCCCAAACATCCCCCTCACAGCCCCAGCCAGAGCCTCGCTCTTCTTAACCGAATCCATCATCGTATCACACCGCACAGCCTTTACAGAAAACTCCTTCTCATCCGCAGTATCCCTTTCATCTATTACCATGATGTCCAGGATATCCCCATAGCACTCAGCAACCCCCTTTGAAGAAACAGGCAGCCCGCATGCTTTCATCAGCTTCCCGGCAGGTCCGCTCACAGGCGAATCCCCTATAATAGGACTCACTGCGATCACTTTTTTCAAGGCAAGCATCTCTTTCATGCCTTTCAGGACAAGGATCGGTCCTATGCTTGTTATGGGGTTGCTTGGACCGATAAGCACATCATCCTCTGTACCAAGAGCCTCCAGCACCTCTTTTGTTGGCTTTGCCCTCTCTATCCCTTTGATATAGACCCCAAGCACATCAGGCTCACCCTTTGCGCCTACCCAGAAATCCTGGAAATGCATAAGCCCCTCTGAGGTGCGAATAATCGTATCCACCTTTTCATCACACATTGGAAGAACCCTTGCTTTTAGTCCAAGCGCAGATGAAAGCGCCAGCGTGGCTTCTGTCAGGCTTGCTCCTTTCCGCATCAATCCTGAGCGGAAAATATGAGCTGCACGGTCTTTATCCCCAAGCATCAGTTTCTCATTCACGCCTAACCCTTTTAACATCTGGTGCGTATGAAAGGTATCATCCTTTATCCCCCACCATTTTGCTTCATCAAGCAGCCCTGAGAACAGGTACAATACAGTATCCACATCAGGCGAAACAAGATTTCCTGAGACCATGATATCCTCGGCTGTGTTCACAATCACAGTGAGTTCCTCATCAGGCATAAGCCTGCGCAGACCCAGTAACAGCTTTGGCGTACCTGTTCCGCCAGACAGAATAATCATATCTATCTGAATTTGCGGCTTTGAAATAAAGCCTTATCCCACAACCTTCATCTTTGCCACCCTGACTGTAGGAGTAACAATATCCCCCACCTTCTTCACATCCTTTCCTGCACCATCGATATTCTGGAGTACAGCAAAGATATTCCCGGAAATCATCATTGACTTTATTGGCGATACAATCTCGCCGTCCTTAATCAAAAAAGAATTCCGTGCTTCAACAGAAAAATCACCTGAAATAGGGTTTGCGGTATGTGCCCCGATCACTGTATTTATGATCACACCTTCTTGTGTCTCGGCGATAAAATCAGATGACGGATACCCGACTATCAAGTTGCGTATCCCAACTGCTGGAGTGGACATGTACGACCCTCTGACAGCATTGCCTGTGCTCTGCTTTTTCTCTTTTCCTGCTGTATAACAGTCATAAAGGAAAGACAGCAGTACACCCTGTTTAACGATCTCTGTCCTTCTTGACGGCGTGCCTTCATCATCTGAAGCCGATGTGCCGATGCCGCCTCTAAGTGTACCATCATCGATGATCGAAAGTTCATCAGCCGCAATCCTGCTGTCTATTTTCCCTATCAATGCTGACCGCCCTCTCTGCACATTATCTGCATTTATTGATGCTATGAGCGTGTTCTCAAGAATATCTGCAAAAGCCTGGGGTTCAAGCAGCACAGCAGTATCCTGCGCTCCAATGCTGATACCGTTCTGAGACCGCAGAGCAAGGCGAGCGGCTTTTTCCCCTATCGTATGAAAATCAATGTCAAGTTCCCTTGAAATATCGAATTCAGAGGCTGTTGATATATCAGAATTTTTTGCGATGGTATCGATTGAAGCTTCAACTACAGTAACCTTATCCTCGATTTCCACACCATGCGAATTAATGATGAAGTTCGTGGAGTCGCCGCAAAAGAAGTGCCCTGATGTCGGGAGGACAGAAGGGATCGACCTGACCCCATCAATCATCTCAACAGTATAATCGATACACTGCTCGATTTCGATATCAGCAATGCGTCTGTCAAAAATACCGCCAACCACAGGAAGGCTATTTTTTTCAGGGAGCCCTGACCACAGGGGGTCTAAGTTCCTTACCTTTGCAGATTTCACTGCAAGGAGCGAGGCTTCTTCTGTGCGCAGAGGGTCGTTGGTACTTGAAAAACCAACAGCACCATTCACAATAGCCCTTATTCCAATGCCCCAGAGAAGGCTCTCTTTTGCAAGATCGAGCTCATCCCTGTGAACATCGATCGATATAGACCTGCCCTTAATACAAAAAATCTCAGCTTCGTCAGCCCCTGCTTTCTTTGCAAAATCAAGTGCTTTGTATGCTGTATCAAAAATATCTGTCATAAGAATAATTAATTAAAATCAACACTTATAAACAATTGGGTAGTCTAAGGTAGCTACAAACGCATGCTCAAATTTCTAAGCTTTTATGCGCTTTTATATAAGCGACAAGCCCGCCTTCCTGCAGGATTTTAGTCATAATAGAAGGTAAAGGTGGAAACGTAAGTTCTTTCTTTTTTGTTTTATTCTTTACGACCCCTTTTCCCATATCAAGCTCAAGCTCATCCCCTTCTTCTATTTCATCAGTGTTGCAGGTTATAGCAGGAAGCCCTATATTTATGCAGTTCCTGTAGAATATCCTTGCAAAGCTCTTGGCGAGCACAGCTTTTGCGCCTGCGACCTTTATTATCGCGGGAGCATGTTCTCTGCTTGAACCAAGACCGAAATTTTCTCCAGCCACGACAAAGTCCCCGTTGTGCACAAGTGATGCGAATTCAGGTCGTGCGCCTTCAAGTACATGTTTTGCAAGTTCAGGAAGATTTGACCTCAGGTGGAAATACCTTCCAGGCGCAATAAGGTCTGTGCTGATATTATCTCCGAATTTCCATGCCCTGCCCATGCTACATCACCTCCCTTGGGTCAGAAATCTCTCCATTCAGCGCAGTGGCTGCTGCGACCGCTGGATTGCCAAGGTAAATAAAAGAGTTTGGATTGCCCATTCGTCCTTTAAAATTCCTGGGCTGGGTGGCAAGGCATACTTCTCCATCGCCAAGTATTCCAAGATGCACACCATCGCACGCCCCACATCCAGGTGTGGTCACAAGCGCACCTGCTTCAATAAAGGTTTTTATCGTACCATCGGTCAAAGCTTCTAAATATACTCTCCGTGAAGCAGGAGTTACGATTACTCTGGTATTTCTGTTAATAGTATTGCCTTTTAATATGGATGCTGAAATGCGAAGATCTTCAAGACGACCATTGCATGAAGTGCCTATTAAAACCTCATCGACCCTGACCTTTCCAACTTCGCTTATCGGTTTTACGTTATCCACTAAATGCGGGCAGGCAATAAGAGGCTCAAGCTCGCCTGCGTCGATTTCGATTTGCTTCTCGAACTCAGCGTCGTCATCAGATGCTAATTCCCTGAATGCTTCTTCTCTTCCCATACTTTTTAGAAAATTTTGAGTTTCACTATCAGGTGGGAACATACCCACCTTGGCGCCTGCCTCTACAGACATATTAGCTATCGTACACCTGCCTGCTGTGCTTAAATCCGCGATAGTGTCGCCTCTGAACTCAAGGGCTTTGTACGTTGCACCGTTGCTGCTGATGCTGCCTATCAGGTGCAGGATTATATCCTTGGAATATACTCCTTTTGGAAGCCTGCCGTTCACTTCTACTAAATAGGTTTCAGGTACTTTCATCCATGTCTTTCCAAGCGCTATTGCCGCTGCTACGTCCGTGCTCCCCATGCCTGTAGCAAATGAGCCCAGAGCGCCGTTAGTGCATGTGTGCGAATCTGCCCCGACTATGATATCGCCAGGGCAGGTATAACTTTCTAAGGCATTATGATGGGATATGCCGTTTCCTACGTCTGATAATTTTACACCTGTTTTTTTAGCGAACTCCCTTAATAATTCATGATCGTTGCTCAGTTCCAGCCTCGGACTGGGAGAGGCATGGTCAAGAAAAAATATGGTCTTATCAGGGTTATATGCACTTTCTATTCCCATCTCTTTCATCCTGCGTACTGTAAGAGGGCCTGTGCCGTCCTGTACATAGCTCAAATCCACATTAACGATAACAACTTCTCCGGCATTGACTTCTTTACCGCAGTGTTCTCCAATTATCTTTTCAGAAAGAGTTTTTCCTTTCATTCTAACCTCCGCTTTAATATATATTAATCGGGCTGAACAAATAGCTTTCGGTTCTATGGAAGATAAGATATATCAGCAAAAACAAATTACACAGTATACATGATACCATATGATGAAGATTAGTGAACTGAGTGAACGTAAACTGGTGTCGCATATAGCCGGGCTGCTCACAAAACATGAGAACAATGTCGTTGCAGGGGCAGGTGAGGATGACTGCGCGGTGCTGGATATAGAAGGCAAGGATTATCTTCTCATCACTACAGATATGCTGCATAGAACCACAGATTTTCCGCTTCAGATGACAGGGTGGCAGATCGGCTGGATGTCGGCTGCTGTGAATTTAAGTGACATTGCCTCTAAAGGTGCTAAGCCGATTGGTGTGTTGATGGCAATAGGCATCCCGCCTGATACTGAACTGGAATTTATCGATGAAATAGTAACGGGTATGGATGAATGTGTTTCAAGATATGGCACACAGATAATCGGCGGAGATACAGATTCGCATGATGAACTGACAATAACAGGAACTGCTCTTGGGCTTGTGAAAAAAGAACTGCTCATCCGAAGAAGCGGGGCAAAACCTGGTGACCTCGTGTGCGTGACAGGAAAGCTCGGTGGGGCGGGAGCAGCTCTTCTTGCTTTGGATAAGAACCTGTCAGTCAGCCATGACGTGTTAAGATCACTGTTTGAGCCTGTGCCAAAGATAAACGAAGGCATGGCTCTCGCTGAGTCAGGCTCGGTCACATCCATGATGGATATAAGTGATGGGCTTGCGCTGTCTCTTCACGACATGAGCAGGGCAGGCTGTGTGGGTTTTAAAATATATGAAAACAGGCTGCCTATTATTTCCTGTATTAAAGGGCTTGAACCCCATGAATTGCTCGAAGCGGCAGTATTTGCAGGTGGAGATTTTGAACTGTTATTTACAGTTACTCTGGATAAAATCGAGAAGGTAAGAAAAGCATGTCCCTTTACTATCATCGGCGAAGTCATAAGAAAGGGAGTGTTTATTGAGAGAAACGAGCGGTCAGAAAAACTTGAAGCTAAGGGGTACGAGCATTTCGGCGGAAATTATTTAACAAAGAAATCATAAAACTATGATTAGAAAAGGAGAGATATATTTTGAGATTGGAAAATAAATTATTAAGGGACATAATGACCAGAGGGGTGGTAACCGTGCCTATGGACGCCACCGTAAAACAGATATCAGTAATGCTGAGTAAACAGGGGCTTTCAGCAGTCGCAGTTATCGGACCTGATAGCGAAGCAGTGGGTATAATCTCTGACACTGATATACTCAAGGTAATAGGACAAGAAAACTGGGAAGATATACTAGCAGAGTCCATAATGACCTCACATATGGAGATAGTAAAGCCCACATCCACACTGGGCGAAGCTGCAAAGATCATGAGAGAAAAGCATATTCATAGATTGCTTATCTTCTCAGAGCGGGGTGTCGGTGCATCACAAAGACCTATTGGCATATTGAGCGCAAGTGATATAGTAAGGGAAGCGGCAAGAAAATAGCACCTTAAAACTCTAAAAGAGTTCTCTGGTACGGGTCGTCCACCACATCAAGGAGTACGTTGAATTGTTTCTTAATTCTTTTCATAATATGCATCCTGAACTCGATATTCGGGAAGAGATATGCTGGAGGCTTTATAACTTTCATATTGATCAAGTCAAATAGTCCTATGTCTTTCAGTTCAAAGGTACTTCTTGAGAAATACTTCGCTGCTAAGTAGAAGTATTCGCATGTATGCCTGTATGTTTCAAGATATTCCATTGCCAGTTTCAGGTTCACAGGAGCGCTCCATTCCTTGATCTCAATGCCCACGATGTAGAACCTCTGGGATTGTTTGAAGACCGCAATGATATCAGCAAGGTTGCATGCGCTCTTTCGGCACAGGAAAGGCTTGATATACATTTCTGAGGTATGGAACACAGGGATACCGCGCTCTGTGATAGCATTGACGATCTCATGCGAGTTCGTGGTCATCCCGAAACTTGAGAACTTTGTCATATTAGTTTCACTCCGCTCTTGGAGCGTGCATATATATTAACTGAACTGTCTTTGGCGTGAGGTGATTGACATGGATTTACTGTGGAGCGGTCTTGCAAGACGTGCTTCAGAACACACAAGGATCGAAAGGAGAAGCCAGTTCAGCAAAGTGCATGAAACTGCTATTCGTGATATAGAAAATAGAAAAAAGTAAGTGTCGATTGTCCCCGATATCAATCGGGGACATCTGTCGACGCATGAGGTTCTCTATTGGTTAATTTGTTCCAAATATTCAAATTCACCTTCTATAATTAAGGTCTTTTGTTTTGGCGTTAATCTTTCCAATGCAACATTTATCGCTTCTTCTGATCTGTCTATGCCTATCCAGTTTCTGCCTGATGCTTGTGCGGCTTTTAGGGTTGTTCCAGAGCCACAAAAACAATCCAGAACAAGACTGTCTGTATTAGAGGACGCATTTACAATTAATTTAAGCAATTCTAAATTTTTTTCGGTAGGATATGAGGGATTTTGTAAATCTTTAAATTCTAAAATGTCTTGTATTTTCTTTCCATCTTTTTCATCTGCATAAATCTTTTTTCGTGGAACTCCTGTCTTTGACCACTCGATTAAACCCTGCTTATCCAATTCTTCCAATACAGATGGGGAGCTCCTCCAATGCCTTCCTTTTGGAGGCGTCATTCCTCTCCAGGATTGCCCCGTCTGACCATTCATTGTTTCTCCCGGGGCATGTAATGGAATCGTAGTGTATCTTCGCCCACATCTATCGATTTTTTTAAATAATCTTTTTATATCTTCATCAGACATTGGTGCTTTTGAACTATTCCAGATATGGTTTCCTGTTTTGGAATAAAATAAAATCATATCTTTAACATTTCCGTATGCTTTTCTCTCAAAATTTTTTGGATTGCACTTGATTCTTGTTAGATCGTTAAGAAAGTTTTTCTTGTCAAATATTTCATCCATTAGAACCTTAATATAATGTCCTATTTTGTAATCTATATGAACATAGATAGAACCTTTATCCGATAGCAATTCTCTTAATAATATCAGCCGTTCTCGTATAAACTCTAAAAATTCTGGACCAATTAAGGAATCGTCATAAGCAATATTATCCCCATCACTGCGACTGATTGAATTTGCCTTATCTTTGCTCATTCTGAAAATGTTGTTTGTGGAAAATGGAGGATCAATATATACTAAATCTATTTTTCCTTTTAATCCACATTTATCTATCAAATACTTCATAACTGCAAGATTATCGCCCTTTATTAGTTTGGATTTTGCTTGGGGATTTCCACGAATAGATTTTAAAAATATTGGGTTAATGTTTTCCAATATTTCTTTTTCGTTTTTTTTCCCTTCATAATTTAAAATCACCATCTGCGCTCCAATCGTATAGCTCTTGGTTTACACACTGTCACACATATTGTGCATCCAATGCAAAAACTCTTATCCACAACCTCGACTACCTTTTTTCCATTTTTCTCAACAATCCTGTATATTCTCGGACCTTTCGGGCATGCCTTTATACACTCCGCGCATCCTGTGCATTTTTCAGGATCAACAAATATCTCAATCATAACTGCAAGAACTTATATAAACAACCGAACTAAATAAAAGCGCATGTCTGGAAATACCTTTGGCACACTGTTTCGGATAACCACATGGGGTGAAAGTCACGGCTATGGGATCGGAGTGGTCATTGACGGCTGCCCTGCAGGTCTTTCGCTTGATGAAGCGGATATCCAGAAAGAGTTGAACCGCAGGCGTCCGGGTCAGAGCGATATAACCACGCCAAGAAAAGAAGAAGATAAAGCAGAGCTCCTGTCAGGCGTATTTTCAGGAAAAACCACAGGTGCTCCGATATCGATCATGGTCAGGAATAGCGATGTGGATTCAAGTAAATACGAGCTGTTGCGCAATACCCCCCGCCCTGGACATGCCGACTTGACATATGGGTTGAAATACAGGCTTCGTGACTGGCGGGGAGGCGGCAGGTCGTCTGCAAGAGAGACGATAGGAAGAGTAGCAGCAGGTGCAGTTGCAAAGAAAATACTTGCACTTCATTCAGTTGAAATCCTTGCTCATGTGATCGAACTTGGAGGCATCCGCGCAAAACAATCGAGTATCGAAGAGATCCGTGAAAATACAGAAAAAAATCCTGTGAGATGTACAGATATGGAGGCTGCTGTTGAGATGCAGGCTATGATCCATGCTGCAAAAAGCGAAGGCGACAGCATCGGCGGGACAGTTGAGATTATAAGCCTCGGCGTCCCTGCGGGCGTTGGAGAACCTGTGTTCGATAAACTGAGCGCTGACCTTGCTAAGGCATTGATGAGTATCGGGGCTGTAAAAGGTTTTGAGATCGGGGCAGGGTTTAAAAGCGCGCTCATGAAAGGAAGCCAGATGAACGACCCGATAGCACTTCGTGATGGAAAGTTCACGACACTTACCAACAATGCTGGTGGGATCCTTGGAGGTATCAGCAGCGGCGAGCCTATTGTATGCAGGATTGCTGTGAAACCCACCCCTTCGATTTCAAAGGAGCAGCGCACTGTTGATATGAGCAATATGCAGGATGCTAAAATAAAGATCAGCGGGCGTCACGACCCCTCAATCCCGCCACGCATCGTTCCTGTGGCAGAGGCGATGGTTGCGCTCGTGCTCGTTGACCAGATGATGAGAGGCGGGTTCATCAAAACATTGATGATTGGAGAAAAATGAAAGATTTTAAACCGCAGATGAACGCAGATGAACGCAGATTGATGAAGTTGCGGTTAATATATTTTAATAAAAATCAATTCTTAGGAGATAGTTATTTATGAAATTCGATCCTGATGAAATCAAAGAAGCAACAAGGCAAGATTTTGATGCTGCCTGGAATGCTGGAAAAAAATATATTTCAGATCCTGGCATAAATGAAAAATATCCCCGCTCATCATTAAAATACGGCAAACCCCATCCTGTGTTTGACACAGTCCAGCGACTGCGTGATGCGTACATGAGGCTGGGTTTTGAAGAATTCATGAACCCAATCATTGTTGAAGACAGGGACATCCACAAACAGTTCGGGTACGAAGCACTTGCTGTGCTTGACCGCTGCTTCTACATTGGCGGTCTTCCAAGACCTAACGTGGGCATCTCTGATGAGAGGATTGAGGAGATAAAGACTATTCTGGGGGATATAGATGCTGAAGGGGTGGAAAAGATACGGCAGCTTCTTCATTCCTATAAGAAAGGTGAAATCGAAGGCGATGACCTTGTGCCTGAGATTGCATCCCAATTGAAGGTTTCGGATTCTAAAGTGGCTGTGATGATAGACCGCGTGTTCCCTGAATTCAAAACCCTTGTTCCTGTATGCTCCCAGAATACTCTTCGAAGCCACATGACCTCCGGCTGGTTCATAAATCTTGGAGAACTGTGCGATTATCGAAAGATTCCTTTGAAGCTTTTTTCAGTAGATAGATGCTTCAGGCGTGAGCAGGCTGAGGATGCCACGCGCCTTATGGCATATTATTCAGCATCCTGCGTGATTATGGATGAAAATGTGAGCGTTGAGGATGGGAAAGCAGTAGCTTCTGGTCTTCTTTCTCAGTTCGGGTTCGCAAATTTCAGCTTCCGACCTGATGAAAAGAGGAGCAAGTATTATGTTCCTGATACCCAGACCGAGGTCTTTGCTTTCCATCCAAGGCTTGTGGGTTCAAAGACCAAGTACAAAGATGGCTGGGTAGAAGTGGCTACGTTCGGGATCTATTCGCCTTCTGCCCTCTCGCAGTACAATATCCCATATCCTGTGATGAACCTCGGCATGGGTGTTGAAAGGCTTGCAATGCTCCTGCATGATTCAACAGATGTGCGCGCCCTGACGTATCCGCAGTTCCAGTACAGGATAAACTGGGTGATGACAGACAGCGATATAGCAGGCATGATATATGTGGATGATGTTCCAGTGACAGGAGCAGGGAAAGAGATACAGAGCGCAGTTGTCAGGACGTGCGAGCAGTATGGGAACACCCCAAGCCCATGCGAGTTCACTGCATGGGAGGGCATACTGTTTGACAGGAATATCAGGGTAAAGGTCATTGAATCTGAGGAGAATACAAAGCTGTGCGGTCCTGCTGCGATGAATGAGATCATTTCTTACAGGAACGATATCCTTGGATTGCCGAGGACTTCGAGATGGGGTGAAGCCTTCAAGAACGGCGTGAGCACAGGCATCAGATATATCGATGCGTTCGCAGCGCGCTGCGCTAAGGAGATCGAAGAGGCAGCGCAGAGAGGCAGCGGGTGCGAGACGCGGGTGAGAATCATCAAGGTGCCTTCTGAGATAAACATCAGGATAGACCCTATAGCACAGAGATATATTACAGGGAACAAGAAAAAGATCGATATAAGAGGACCTGTTTTCACGACAGTGAAGATGGAGATTGTTTAGAAAATAAATCTAATCAAACAATCGGCTAAAGGTATCGTTTCAACTGGTACAAAGCAAATACAGTCAAAAGGATGAGCAGTATGAGGTACGGGAGCTCAATTATCATGTCGAACAGTGATACCCAGCTATCTTTGAAAACAAAGCCGATATACGCATAAATTGAAACGTATAGAAACTCACCTGATGCTGAATAAGCAAGAAATTTCCTAAACGAGTATTTGCTGAGTCCTGAGATGTAGTTTAACGGTGCGCCGAATCCAAGCAATGCAAAACGGCCCAGAAATAGACCCCACACTCCGTATTTATTAAATATATCTTTTGTGGATTCAAATTTTTTTTCGATTTTTTCGTACTTGCACAATTTTTCAGTTAAAACCTTCTCAAAATATGATGCAGTAGAATATGTTGCAATGTCTCCCACGACCAACCCGAAAAATATCAGGAACACGCTGAAAAAGTAATCTTTAATCGTACCCGACAGTGAGCCTGCCGCTATGATGACAAATGTTGCCCCGAGCGGGATGCCAAACGGTGATAAAAGAGCTATAATAAAAAAGAAAAGAGGCATATTAGAGGATAAATCCATAATTTATGTTCCCTGTATTCCTGCTACGCGGTTCAATCTCGCAACCACTTCGGTGCAGTTAAGGTTGTTTTCTTGGCAGAGTTTACTGAGGTGTTTCCTATCATTTGTAAATGATTCCTTAATTCCGATCTCATTATAGACAAGCTCTTTTGGGATACCGCTTCTATTAACAATGATATTGACGGTCATCCAGTCCTGTATGGTTTTGTTACCGCTTCTCAGGTAGTCCTTGTGCTCTTTCCATGTTTCATATCTATGGATGGTCCCGGCAGCGAACAAGATGGTTAAAAGGACTAATATAATAAGCAATAAAGACCAGAATATGAATTTTTTCTTGTCTTTCATTGATCAATGATGGACATTATAGTAGAAAAACAATATCCATACCAATTTCATATCTTGATTATATGAAAACTGGCCTTCCGGTAGTAATAGAGAAAAAATAACTATGTTAATGCTCAACTTCTAACCTTGGTTGGGCAAACACCAATACACCGTGATGGCAGGCAAATCAGACAACTGAAGGCCAATCTCCTGAAAGTGGCTTTACGGTGCATGCTTCCCTTACCTGACAGGTATTAGTATCACTGCCCCGATTACCTCGTCTTTTTGAATTTTACCAGCCATTGCTGCATGGAACATTCCAAAATCAACTATTCTCTCGTCATCGATTATTCCCGATGGGACATTATAGCTCCCAACCGCTGAAAGGTGACCTATAGGATGTATTCCGAACATGCTGGAAACAATAACCTCGTTTGGTTGTATCCTGATTTTTTGAATAGAAACTGGTTTTGCTTCATTCGCACTGAATTCGACATTTTCGTTTGATACAACAAGATTCAATTTCAACGAATCCCCTATCTTGTAATCAAATTCCGTTTGGGTTATTTCTTCACTTTCGTAGAATATTCCCTCGTCTAACATCTTACCTGCTCTTTCATGTAAGAGTACCGGCATAATTTACCTCCTCCCTTGATTTCTTAAATTCTTACACCTTATACAATGCTGCGTAAAACTATATATTTTACGCTGCTCTATTGAATCTATGGCGTCATTATAGCATCTGTCCTTTGCATAGAGAAATTTACTTTGATCCATGGATTTGCGACCTCAGCATACTGAATTTTAGATTTTTCTAATGAATGGCTATAGTGTAGCATGTTACACTAGGATTTTACACTATTACTGACATAATAGCAAGCTTTATACAATAAAACGCTATTTAGATGGCTATGACAAACGCGAGGGATCGTCTTTTACATCATTGAATCGCTGAGGAACAAAAAAATAAGTATTTTTGATACCACGCTCCGTGACGGGGAACAGACCCCAGGTGTATCGCTCACCCAGGATGAAAAACTTCTCATTGCACAGCAACTCGATAAACTGGGTGTGGATATCCTTGAGGCTGGATTTCCCATGTCATCTGACGGAGAAAAAGCCTCAGTAAAACAAATAGCAGATGCAGGGCTGACTCTACAGGTGTGCGGGCTTTCAAGGGTCATCATATCAGATATAGATGCGTGCCTTGATTGCGGCGTTGATATGGTGCATACCTTTGTCTCGACATCTGATGTCCAGCGTATCAGCACCATTAAAAAAAGCAGGGCTGAAGTTTATGAAATGGCTGTGGACGCGGTCGAGTATATAAAAGACCACGGAGCGAAATGCATGTTCTCAGCCATGGATGCCACAAGGACAGATGTGGATTATCTGATCAATATCTACAAAGGTGTAGAAGCTGCACACTGCGATATAATAAATGTGCCTGACACTGTTGGTGTGAGCGTGCCATCTGCTACGTATAAATTGATCAGCGAGATCGCTGCGAATGTAAAAATACCAATCGATGTGCATTGCCATAACGATTTTGGGCTCGCGGTGGCGAACAGTCTTGCCGCTGCTGAAGCTGGAGCAAGCCAGGTGCAGGTCACGATAAATGGTCTTGGTGAGCGGGCAGGGAACGCAGACCTTGCAGAAACGGTTATGGGACTGCATTCTCTGTACGGTGCAAAAACCAACATAA
Organism: Candidatus Methanoperedens sp.; assembly: GCA_033854095.1. Taxonomy (GTDB): domain Archaea; phylum Halobacteriota; class Methanosarcinia; order Methanosarcinales; family Methanoperedenaceae; genus Methanoperedens. The sequence continues at coordinate 13,784 of JAWOKW010000223.1, forward strand.
AAACACAATGTTTGTTTGAGACCTCGCATCTTGTTGAACGGTTGACCGAGGTACGCATGCCTCCGACCATGCCGATTGTTGGTGAGAATGCCTTTGCCCACGAATCAGGCATACATACCCATGGAGTGCTTGTGCGCTCAGACACTTTTGAGCCAGGCGTCATGACCCCTGAAATGGTAGGTCACAGACGGCGCATCGTGCTTGGCAAGCATGCAGGCAAACATGCAGTGAAGCAGTCACTTGAAAGCTCAGGCTTGCAGCCGACCGATGAGCAGTTGAACACTATAATGAAGAGGATAAAGGATATAGGCGACAAAGGTAAACGCGTTACAGATGCTGACCTCTATGCCATTGCAGAATCAATAATAGGTACTGCATCGAGCGGAGAGCAGGCTATCCTGCTGAAAGAAGTGTCTGTGATGACAGGGAATATCATAACTCCGACCGCTACAGTTAAAGCCATCGTTAACGGTGAAGAGCGGCTTGGTGCAAATACAGGTGTAGGTCCTGTTGATGCAGCCCTCAAAACAGTAACAGCCATCCTTGGAGATTATAAAGTCAAACTGTGCGACTTCAGGATCGAGGCAATATCAGGAGGCTCGGATGCCCTTGCAGAAGTAATCATCGGGGTAGAGGATGAAAAAGGCAGGATTGTATCAGCGCGCTCCACGAATGAGGACATTGTCATGGCATCTGTGGAAGCGCTTGTAGCTGCTATAAATCAACTTTTAG
>JAWOKW010000224.1:0-3021 GCA_033854095.1 Candidatus Methanoperedens sp.
GAAGAATACACTATAGCTTTCAATCCTCTTGAGAAAACTGAAGGCATTTCCTCATCTGAAATAGCAGCCGAGCTTATTGAAGCCTTTAAAAAAATCTGGCATGACTCTTGGGGAGCAAGAATGGAAGATCTTCTCAGAAACACGCTTGTCGCCCTAATCGAAGCTGACCTTACCTTGGTAGACCTGCCGCAGTTTCTCATAAACAGGGACTTCAGGCTGAATACTTTAGATAAAGTAAAGCACCCGATCACAAAGCAGTATTTCCAGCGTTTTAATAATCTCTCGCCTAAAACCAGTGATGAATGGATGGAATCGACTCTCAACAAGGTCAACGCCTTCCTATCAGATGACAGGCTAAGGGATATGTTCTCTTTTAAGAAATCCTCTTTTTCTTTAAGAAAAGTCATGGATAACAGCCAGATTCTTCTTTTAAAGCTTGACCGGGGGAGATTAAAAGAAAATGCCGATCTTATCGGCTCTCTTTTCATGACAAAGATTAAGCTGGCAGCTTTCTCTCGCTCTGAGATTCCCAAAGAACAAAGGGTTCAGTTTTACCTTTACATCGACGAATTCCAGAACTTTGCCACCAAAACCTTTATTGAGCTTTTGTCTGAAGCCAGAAAATACGGCTTATCCCTGATACTTGCTCACCAGAACCTCTCTCAACTGCCGGAGAATCTACAAGATTCAATCCTCACGAATTGTGGAATCCAGGCTTGCTTCAGGATCTCGAGAAAAGATACGGAAATAATGGCAAAGGAGTTCTTTGAAACTACGGGCATGGAAGTCAAATCCCACTCGATTTCTCTAAAATCAAACGATGTTGATTACTTTTCTTACCAGGAAGAGTGGGAAAGGTACTTTCAGGAACTCCAATCCCTGCCTAACAGGTTTTTCTATATCAAGCACAAGATAGAAGGCGGGGTAATCCCGCTCAAAGCTCATAGCATTGCCCCTGGCTATGAACTGGCCAAGGTTAGTAAAGAGACATATGATGAGGTTCTTGGGAATCATTACTTTGGGTTGAAATATCTAAAACCACGAAAAAAGCCACTATTAGAAGAAGCAAAGGAAAAAGATGAAAAACCCAAACCCGAAGCGACAACAAAACCAAAGGATGAAGTCCCTCAAGGCAAGACTCCGCTGCACGAGAAAAAATCAAATACCCTCCAAGAAATTACCGCTTCTCTAACTCCTCTTGAAAAAGCAATGCTCTGGGCAATCGGCACAGGGAACTACCAGGCTAAAGATATTTATGATGAAGGCAACAAGAAACTTAAATCCATGGGAGCCTCAACCAGCAATTATTCAGAGTTCAAGAAAAAGTTCTACGAGTTCTCTAAGCTTCCTCCTGAAGGGAAAGGATTAGTTGAGTTTGTAAAAAGAGGAAAAAGCTTCTGTTACTGGCTCTCTCAATGGGGAGAGATGGCTTTTGCTGAAAAATTCAGCATACCATCAGATCGGGCAATAAATGAACTCGGAGGCGGTGGAAAGCTGGGTAAGGCAGTTTCCTTGGAGCTTATTAAAAACTGGCTTGAGCCTGAAGGCTACAAGGTAAAGAAAGAAGACGCAATTGCAACTGATTTAAACATAAGCGAGAGAGGCTACACTGACCTTGTAGCAGAAAAAGACGGCCAGATCCTTAGAATTGAAATTGAACATCGCACAACAAAAGACCAAATTGAAAAGAATATCCGAAAAAACCTTGAATATTCGGATATTCTTTATGAGATAGCCAGTGACGAGACAGCCAAAAAGAAGCTGATTCAGGTTGCTTTAAAGACAATGTTTAGGCTAAGGAAGGACATGCCGGACAAGGATTTAGTGGTTAAGATAGCTACAATTGATGAATTGAAGAAAAACGGTTTTAAAGAGTGGTTTGAAGTAGGGAATAAGTGAGGATTCTTAATGATGTATATCCATTCTGAGCTGATTGAATGATAAAAATAAAAAGCATTGATGACTTGGTAGCCAAAAATGATGAGGGAGTATACGATAAGAGCCTCCAAGCTCTTTATATCATAGACCGATACCTGATGGAAATCGCAATAACTCATAGTGTATTTGACGCACAAAAAGGCACAGGGGTAACTCTTAAGGAACTGAAAGCCAAACCGAAAGAAAATCTGTTACTAGCGCAATTTGGGATGGACTTAGATTCAGTTATTATGATCTAATTATGCCTCTTCTTGCCGTGGATAATGCCAAGGAGTTTAACGGGTTGTTAACCGCATTAAAAAATATCGTTGTACCTGGATACATAGACATTGTTAAGAGAGCACCAATCAATGAACTAAAGCAAAATAATTTCAATGAGTAGTTTAAGGTGGGAATAAATAGGAAGTTTAATGATATACATCATTCAAATGGAATTATATATTAATATATAATTCCATTTGAAATAATGGGGTCTTAGTATATGCCTTTATATAATATGAAAAGAGCATTCTGTAATATGCTCGATCTAAAGGAAGGATCACAAGTAGAAATAGAGCCGCTTATTTACGACATCTCACGTTTTTCATTGCATTTTAAGTAATGGTACACAGCCTTTGATATCACCTCTTTGATAGAGGATTCATGAGTTTTTTCCTTCAATGCAATTACATCTTCTTGCGGAAGTACTGATTGAATATGTACAATTTTCATACATTACTCCTCCATTTTATCAATATCAGATTGACACAGTATTAAGCATGATTCGCATGAATTTCACACGTCGATTTAAGTACAGCACGATCACTCGCAAGTCAGGGAAAAAGATAGACAATTCAATGGTTCCACGTCGCAGTAATATTCTTGGTGCAAGAAAGTAAGATGGGCAGATTCGGGGAGTGGGAGTGGGTTTTATTAAAAAGTAGTTTACCTGCCCATCACTATTACGATTATGAGTCACAAATATATAAAACTACTGACTATAATGAGCATGTTGAAGAGTTAGAATAGTATATTGTGGCAGGTTGGGAATGGGGGTTAGTGTATTGGAAAAAAAGTTTTTCTGCCACTCTACACCAGCCAATG
>JAWOKW010000225.1:0-2602 GCA_033854095.1 Candidatus Methanoperedens sp.
GAATGCATTATCTTTATAACATCTATTTTTTCCTTTCTTGCAGCATCAAAGGCATTGAAAATCTTACGCAATGTGGAGAGCCTGGGATCAACATCTCCTGCCTCGATGCGCGCTATCAGCGGCTGGCTTACCCCGGCGCGGGAAGCGAGTTCATGCTGGGTAAGACCGAGATCTGTCCGGATTTTTTTTAAATCAGTTGGTGTGGGAAGGAACATTATATTACTGAGAGTAATAAGTTATATATTAATATTGCGGTAGGATATATTATTCTATCAATTTATCAATCCCAGGAAACTTTTGTAGTGGTTAGAACTTATACCAGGGATTCTAAAGGAATCTTAACTTCTCCCCTCGCTCTCAGTTTCAATAAAGCTTATATGCTTGGAAGTAATTTGAGTTGAAACCGCGTAATACATTTTTTATACGCATATCCAGATTATCGGAGGATTATTCAATGGCAAGAAAACCAGGAAGAATGTACAGGAACATCACCCAGCGCTCATATACCAGACGGGAGTACATGGGCGGTGTGCCTGGAAGCAAAATCGTAACATTTGATATAGGGAACCTAAAAGACGAGTTCCCTGTAGAGATATCCATTGTAGCTAAAGAAGCGTGCCAGATACGGCACAGCGCCCTTGAAGCTGCACGTATCGCAGCAAACAGGCCGCTGCTTGAGGGCGTCGGACCGAATAGCTACCATTTAAAGATAAGGGTCTTCCCGCATGAGGTTCTCAGGGAGAATAAGCAGGCGACCGGGGCAGGAGCAGACCGTGTTTCACAGGGAATGCGCCAGGCTTTCGGAAAGGCAGTAGGCACGGCTGCCAGGGTAAGAGCAGGCCAAAAGCTCATGACATTAGCAGTACATCCGGCCAGCTTCAGTGCAGCAAAGAAAGCACTGGTCTCAGCAGGGCACAAACTGCCGACACCTATCAGGCTAGTCGTCGAGAAAGGTCAGGAACTGGTGCTCACTTAAACTCATGAATGATTATCTTGCAGATCTTGATAGGGCACTTTCCAAGCTGCCTAAAATAAAAGGTTCAGGGGAGCGTTTTGTAGTCCCGGAGCCTAGGCTGCTCACCGAAGGAAAGACTACAGTACTTGAAAACTTTGCTGCCATAGCAGATAAACTGAACCGCGAACCTGAACATGTATTTAAATTCCTGCTCAGGGAACTGGGTACAGCTGGTAAACTGGAAGGACCGAGGGCGGTATTCCACGGCAAATTCACATCAGCCGTTATTTCAGAGCTTATCGATGCGTATATCCAGGAATACGTAACATGCTCCGAATGCGGACGTCCGGATACGCATCTGATTAAAGTCGATAGGATTCTTACTCTACGGTGCGATGCATGTGGTGCCCATAGGCCGGTAACTAAGCGGCAGGCGGGCGTTATCATAAAGGAAGAACCGCTGAAAGAAGGCGAGACCTACGATGTAATGATAGCAGCAGTCGGAAGTAAAGGAGACGGCATCGCCAAAAAGGAAAAATATACCATTTATGTGCCGGGTGTTGTTAAAGGGGATTCCGTTAAGATAAAAATCAAAAAGATTACAGGGAACCTGGCTTTTGCCGAACTTATCGAAAAGAAAGTTATTGAAAAGAAAGCTTAACGTATATTATTTAGTTCCGGTTTCCTGTTCAAACCATGCCGGGTAATGTTCCTCCGCCCATTTTTTATCTACATCCCCTAAAATAATACCGTGCAGGGATTCACTGTTATACAGTGCGAATGTGATATGACCTGCAAGCAGCAATATGGCAAGTATCGCCAGAAAGTCATGGATAAGAAAATTCAATTCCACAAAATTCACGCTGAACATCGACTTCATCCAGACCACAAAACCTGAAAAGGAGAGCCCTGCTATCAGCAGCAGCGTCACCATGAAGCTTGCCTTCTGTCCGCCATTGAATTTGCCGGTAACTTTAGTTTTTCTGTTTTTTAAAAGTTCGACGAACCACCTTAAATCTTCGCCTGTCCATGAAATCAGCTCTTTTACATCTCTGCGAGTCAGAGAACTTCCGGTGATATAAATCATGACCGGCAGTAGAACAAAGGGCAGCGAAGCATAAAGATGTATTCTTCTTATTAAAGGGTCGCCGAGAAGCGACCTTGGTGTCAGGAAAAGCTGGATACCTGTTGCCAGGAGCCAGATAAAGATAACAGCATGGGACCAGTGGAAAACCCTCGCAGAAGTATCAAATCTTGGTAGTCTCACGGATATGTCACTCCGTCCATATTATATCCTTGAGCCTCCCAGTAACCCACCTCCTGCGCGGCTGTAAGCGTAATCCGATTGACCCATTTCACGCTCTTGTATCCAAACATCCTGGGCATCACCAGTCGCAGCGGCATTCCCTGTTCTCCGGGCAGAGGTTCATCGTTCAGCATATAAGCCAGCATGACCTCCGGCTCAAGCGCCTCATTTATAGTGAGGCTGTCCAAGTATATGCCGCTTGCCGAATGGAACGATACGGAAGTAGCTTCAGACTTGAGCCCAACCATATCGAAAAGGGTTTTCAGTCGCACGCCTTTCCATTTTACTTTATCTACAGACCATCCTTCTACGCAGTGAAAATCAGAGATTTGTTCTTCGCT
>JAWOKW010000226.1:0-3336 GCA_033854095.1 Candidatus Methanoperedens sp.
ATTGATATAATGAAAGAACTCACAAAGGAATATAACCTTGAAGTCAGGGTGTATCTTTCGCAGGCAGGCGAAACTGTGGTGAAATGGTACAAGCTCTTCAACGAGCTAAAATCCAGCTTCCCAAGGACTTTTGTTGAGAAATCCCCGAATATCCCGTTCTTAGTGGGGGATTTGCAACTTGGTAAATACGATTTCCTCCTTATCATGCCATCCACCTCGAACACCGCCGGAAAAATCGCGGCAGGTATATCCGATACCCTGCTCTCTAATGCGGCGGCACAGGCTATGAAAGGAAAAGTGCCGGTATATATTTTCCCCGCCGACCAGAAAAAAGGTGAAATTACCACGGAGCTGCCCGGGGGAAAAATGCTTACTCTCACGATGCGGGATGTTGATATAGAAGCTGTTGATAAACTCAGGAAAATGCCGGGGATAACCGTAATAGAACATCCTGATGAGATGAGGGATATCGTTAAGAAGCATCTTGAAGGCAGGAAGTAATTCAGGGTGTTCCGTACTCAGAATAGCTGCATGGTACAAAGTTAAATATTGCTCTGAACAAATTAACTTATGGAGGTGTGGTATTCCTGAGTAAGTGTCAATGGTGCAGAAACCATATAACTCTGGTATTCCTGGAGCTATATAAGCATTCTAAGCGATATCAAAAATCTTACGGCAAACTCCATGCAGGCTGGGCGATTGTACTAGAATTCAGATAGTGGGTTGTTGTAAGAATCATAACAGTCTAGCATTCGAATACCTATCAGCCGAATAATGCGTATATCTTTGTAGCATCTTATAATATTTTCGGGAAGATTGGGAAAGCTATACCTGGAAAAATCAGACAATTCAGGAAATAATGCAAGTATGAAGTACGTTTTAAGGTTGCTCGCTATCATTATTGCAGTATTCTTTGCAGGATTTTTCATTGAAGATTATATCGAGGGATTACCGGTATCCTCTATTCCGCTGGAAGTACCCAGTGAGATACTATACGAAATTTTGCCAATCCTCATGTCGTTCTCGATCTTTACAATGACCTGGTTTGCATACAGCAAAAGCAGAGATAACCAGTGTCTTTTCATGGGTATGATTTTTCTTGTTATAGGGCTCATCGACTTATGCCATACGCTCTCCTATCCATATATGCCGAATTTCATAACACCGAATTCCCTCCAGAAGTCGGCGGTCTTACATAGCGAGGTACGTCTCATTTCTGCAATATTATTTGTTGCAGGTGCATATGTCAAAAAAGACTCACTTCCCGAATTGATTAATAAACCCATGCTGTTTTTCTTTGCAATCATTTTATTTCTCATCTCCCTTGTTCCAGCATTATTCTATCTTGACCGTCTGCCCTCCCTGTACAGTGACGGCGGCCGTTCTGCCGCACTTATAATTCGGCAGTTCATTACTACTATATTTCTTTTATACGCAAGTTATCTGTTCGCAAGAAGGTATCAGAGAACCGGAGAGAGATACCTTATATATTTAGTATATGGCTTTATCATTCTAATTATTAGCGACCTGGTATACTTCAATTATGGAATGCCGGGACATCTCCTGAAACTGACAGCATTTTTCTTCCTATACCTGGCCCTTTATAGGTCCTCAGTAGAACTGCCCTATGAAAAGCTGGAGGTGGCAGAGGAAAAATTACTCCATACAGCAGAAGAGAAATACCGTAACTTGTTTGATAATGCAAATGATGCAATCATTACAATAGACCTTGATAGCAAAATTACCTCATGGAATAAAAGTGCAGAGAGGATATTCGGATGGACCGAGCAGGAGGCAATAGGAAAAGATTTCATCCCTTTAATATGCTCGGAAAGAATGGCGGCAGAGAATAAAGAACTGACTATCAATAACATCTTAGCCCGTAAGGTAGTCTCTGGAATTGAAAGGGCATGTCTGCGCAAGGATGGTGTTAAAATATATGTGAGTTTGACTGCATCTGCCATAAGGGATATAGACCAGAATATTATCGGCATGTCTGCTATAATAAGGGATATCACCGAACGCAAGTTGGCTGAGGATGCACTTAGAGAGAGCGAGGAGCGCTATCGTAAACTGGTGGAACTCTCTCCATACACAATCGGTATTCACAGTGAAGGAAAAATCGTTTTTATAAATCCTGCCGGAGCAAAACTTCTCGGTGCAGTAGACCCTGAGCAACTTATTGGAAAACCGATAATGGATGTCATGCACCCTGATTATCGAGATGCTGTTAAAGAGCGAATTCGATTTATGGAAGAAAAAGGGATAAATGTATCTCCTGTTGAGGAAAAATTCGTCCGGCTCGATGGATCGGTTATAGATGTGGAGGTAACAGCAATGCCCTTCACATACCGAGGTAAGCCGGGGATACTGGCTATTGTCCGCGATATTACAGAGCGAAAGCAGGCTGAGGAGAGGTTAAGATTATTTCGCAGCCTGATCAACCAATCAAACGATGCTATCTTTGTCGATGATACCGAAACGGGTCGTATTCTGGATGTCAATGATAAAGCATGCAGCAATCTGGGATACACACAGGAAGAGCTTCTTAATATGCAGGTTTTTGATATTGAGACTGCTATACCGGATTATTTTTCCTGGAAAGAGCATGTTAAGGAGGTCCAGAAAAAAGGGTATATGGTTGTAGAGGGTCAACACAGGCGTAAAGATGGGACGGTATTTCCTGTAGAAGTAAATACCACTTATACAGTCATTGGTAAAAATAGTTATATTGTTGCTGTGGTGCGCGATACTACTGAACGCAAGAGGGCTGAAGAGACGCTGCGTAGAGCATACGATGAATTAGAGATACGGGTTCAGGAACGAACTGCAGAACTGGCAAAAACCAATGAAGCCTTAAAAGCCGAAATCACAGAGCGCAGGCGGATTGAAGAAGAATTGCGAAGAAGTATCCGCCAGCTAAATGCGATTCTTACTAATATACCTGATATCGCCTGGTTGAAAGATAAAGAGAGTAGATTTATAGCAGTAAACAAGCCGTTTGCAGGTACAGCCGGAATGATATCTGGAGATTTAATCGGTAAAACTGATTTTGATATCTGGCCGAAGGAGCTGGCCGAGAAATACAGGGCTGATGACAGGGAAGTTATGGCTACTGGCAGGCGAAAACAGATTGTAGAGCCGTTGGTAGATAAAGGTGGCAAAAAAACATGGATAGAGACAATCAAAACACCGATTTATGATGACAGGGGTAATATCATAGGCACGACCGGGATTGCACGTGATATCACTGAACGCAAGCGAATGGAGGAAGAGCGCGAGCGGTGGACTGCTGAGTTAGCTCGTTCGAATGCCGAACTTGAGCAGTTCGCCTAT
>JAWOKW010000227.1:0-3699 GCA_033854095.1 Candidatus Methanoperedens sp.
TAAAAAAGACGTTGAAAGAAAAGCATTTGTGGAGCGGCGGAATTTCCCCCAGAAATCCACGCTTTTTTTGCCGAAAGTCGCAGAAGGTATTGTGATGAGAAAGATAGAGTCACTACTTCGGATTCCGCTTCGCTAAAGTCCGAGACATCAACAGAGCGAATGAGTTTCATTCAGTCCAATAACTTCAACTTCAGCTTGTTAACGCGGCGAAGTAGCTCCTTTATATCATCGGCTCGCTTCTTAAATACCTGAGAAATATCGAAGATGAGGTCTAGCAGACGTGATGAATATCCTTCTTCTAACTCACAAAGTTTCTACCTGAAGTATTAGTTTCTTCATTCTTCTGACATCTGACTTGCTGATATCTGTCCGTTTTTTGAGTGTTCTCTCGGAATTCTTATATATCATGTGCACCATCAAAAAGCATGTTTCTCCAGTCTTAAAAAAGATTGAAAAACATTAATGAATTTAATGGATAATCCCATTTAAGATTATTCGGTGGATTTTTATGACCCAAAAGACAAAAGGCAAGAAAAAACGGCTGGCAAAAGCACAGAACCAGAACCAGCGTGTCCCCGCATGGGTTATTGTTAAAACTAAAAGAAATGTCATGACCCATCCAAAGAGACGCCACTGGAGACGCAGCACACTGGATGTTTAAGGTGATATGATATGGCAGATATTGAAAGGATTTATACTATTTCGCTTTCAGATGCAAGGAAAGTCCCGCGCTGGAAGAGGGCAGAAAGCGCAGCAAGAAAGGTAAGAGCCTTTCTTGCAAAGCATTTTAAGGCAGACCCCAAAAAAGTCAAGCTTGATAAGACTGTTAATGAGAAGCTGTGGGAGAGAGGTTCAATGAAACCGCCATTAAAGATTCGCGTAAGGGCGGTCAAACTTGAGACTGGTGGCGTTGAAACAGAGCTTGCTCAGGAATAAATTTTTTGGAGCGGCGACTCAACATATCAGGAAGCCCGGTACTGGGGGTATTTGCGACCTGCACAGAGGAGCTTGTTTTCGTCCCATATGATACCCCTGACGAAACAATCGCAAAGCTGGAAGGCTCTCTTGGAGTGAATGCCGTCCGTTCCTCGGTTGGTGGAAGTTCTATTATAGGTTCACTGATGCGTGGGAACACAAAAGGCATGATGGCAGCGGATTTCATTCTCGATAAAGAACTGCGAGCTATCAAAAAACACATACAGGTGGTAAGGTTAGGAGGAGAACTGAACGCTGCCGGGAATCTGATACTCACCAATGATACTGCTGCGCTTGTGCATCCCGACCTTTCTGATAAAGCGATCGGATTGATTAAAAAAACATTTGGTGTTGATGTCAGGAGAGGCACTATCGGAGGGTTGAAGACAGTGGGTATGGCAGGCATCGCCACGAACAAAGGAGTACTCGTACATCCAAAAGCCACTCAGAGCGAGATTGCGCTCATAGAAGAGCTGTTCACCCTCCCGGTGGACATAGGAACTGTTAACTTTGGTTCTCAACTCGTGGGCTCAGGACTTCTTGCCAACAGCAAAGGCTACGTGGCAGGAGAAGATACAACAGGTCCTGAAATCAGCCGGATTGAGGATACACTGGGGTATGAGTGAAGGGTAGGATTGTTGAAGGGGATGTGCATTTTCGCATGGATAAAGCTACAAAGAGTTTCGAGCGCGATAAGTTCTCTCACTGCAGTATCGACGGTTTCCTGATAGCGTTCGGCTATATCGATAGCTTGTCTGTATCGCTCAACTGCTGAATCAAGCTCATCAAGAAATCTATAAGTAACCCCCATATATCCCCTTATAATCCTCTCAGCAGATTCATCCTTCAAGTACCGGACAATTTCAAGGGCATTTTTGTAATGTTCGAGAGCTTCAGCATGGCGTGATGTTTGACGATATATTCTCCCGAGCGTCATACGTGCTTCCATTTCATCATTAATGTTCCGAAATTCATCTGAGGTAAAAATAGAGAGGACTTTTTTTAAGACAATCTCTAAGCATTACTTACGGAAGTACAGAACTAAACGAAAATTATATATACTATAAATAAAATCACGAATGTTGCTTGGTGGTCGTGACTAAAAACATACTGTAGCGTCCATCAACATCTACGGGTAGGTGACAAAAATGAAATTGTATAACATTAATGGATGGCGTGCCCTCAGAATAGCGGTTGAAGTCATAGTGATGGTATTAATTTTAGTATCTATAGTAAATGCTGCCGACTCGAATAATATCATTTTCAGCGATGATTTTAATGATAATACGCTCAACACTTCGCAATGGATTGGCTTCATCAAAGGATACGGGCTGAGCATGGCTGAGACCAACCAGAGATTAGAGATAGCTTTCCCTGCGGATTCAACAGATGACCCAACGCTGGGTATTTTTGAAGCTAGATATAACAGCATTTGTCAATTAAGAGGCGACTTTGATATGCAAGTAGACTATAATCTCCTTGTCTGGCCATTTGCTAATGGAGTAAGAGTGGGTCTAGGAGCTATACGGATTAATGAAGAAGTTCCTCCTTTGAATTATGGCACAGTGGAAAGAGCAAGTTGGGGTAGCGCAAATGATATGCCAGGTTTCCCTCGCGAAGTATATCTCACCCATTTTGATGATGGTGTCCAAGGGATATCAACTACTGCTGATCAGTCAGGAAAGTTAAGATTAGTGAGGTCAGGTAATACAATAACTGGGTATTACTTTAGCTCTGGCTATTGGGTCGCATTACATTCGGGGCATGTGACTACAGAAGATGTTCCATTCTCTATAAGTGCATGGAGTCATGATTATTCCTTCACCGACCAAGAAGTAAAGGTAGCTTTTGATAATTTCATTGTGAATCAAGGTCAATTGGTCTGTCCAATTATTCATGCAAATACAGATATTAAACCTGATACTTTGAACAAAGCAAGCCATAGTGATGAAAATGCAGTGGCGGCATACATTGAGATACCTGGCTACGATGTTAACAACATAGATGTAGGAACTATAACACTGAGTACTGCTAAGGGAAGTACCTCAGCGCGACTCTCACCAACTGAGGTTGGGGATTACAATAGCAATGGTGTACCTGACCTGATGGTGAAGTTCGACAGGCAGGAAGTAATAGCAATCGTTGAAACTGGGGAACGTGTCAAGATAAAGATTAGCGGAAAAGTCGCAGGAGCAGTATTCGAAGGAGCAAATGAGATACGTGTAATAGAGCAGAGAAAGAAATAGAATGAACTGCTTCTTTCTTTATTTTGAAATCAAGAATTTAATTACATTCAAATTACGCGACCTAACAAAACATTCAAAAACAAGTTGCGTGGGCAATTTATAATTAATAAAAATTACAAAGTTGCATGCTTGGCACTAATGAAGGTACAACTACATTTATTTCTAAAAATGAACCGTTGGTCACGATAGAAGAGTACAGGAAATATCTTGCTAAAACTAAAAAAGCAGTTGTAGAGGCTATAGAGCCCACAGAATACATCAGAAAAACCAGAATAAAAGGTGAGTTTTATTGAGGCTGGTTCTCGACTCTGATGTAAATGAAAAGCGCCACACTAATTACCAATGACTGGTCATTGTGGTACGCAGCAAATGGTTTATGCGTTAAATGATGGGAGATATCACTTTAAACGCATCCACATCCACGATCCCTTTATCAGTTATCTTGATGGACGGGATAACAGGAAGAGACAGGAATGAC
>JAWOKW010000228.1:0-13505 GCA_033854095.1 Candidatus Methanoperedens sp.
CAGTGTACTTTTTTCTTGCGACATCACACCATTTGCCACGGCTTCCGCTTCATGTTCAAACGCATCCTTTGATTGATTTTTTCGGAGCGCTTTCTGTTGTATGGGAAGGTTTGAGCTGTATGATGGAAGCCCTGTCCTTGCTACTTGTTTCATCTGCTCTACTACCATCATTTTTTGTTCCAGCGTACCGGTTCCCTTGATTTGTATTAGATATGTGAGCGCAACCTGCAGATTTTTGAGCTGGCTCTTGTCAACCCCCTCTTCTGAACCTACAGATTGTATTGCTTGCTGAATCTTGGATATAATTTCATCGAGTGCTGTATCAGGATCAGAATCTGTTGTTTCGTTCGCCTGTCTTTGGATATGATGAGGCATCTCAGATTGCTGGATTACATGCGTTAGCTCATGTGCGATCAGTCGCATGCCTGAATCGGTCCCAGGCATATACTGCCCTTCCGCGAATATTATATCTTCTCCCTTCGTGAAAGCATACGCATTTACTGCCCTTGCCAACTCACCGGCCTGGGAATCTGCATGCACACGTACATGATTGAAATCATACCCAAAGCGAGGTTCAAAGAAGGCTCGAACGGAAACAGGCAAAGGCTGACCCCCTCCATTTAGAGCATGGATGTTTGCCTCTAATTCTGGGATGGCTTTCGGGGTATTGCCAGTTTCTCTTTGAGCCTTATATACATCATCTTCCTGTGGTTTTCTTTGTATTTTTTCGTCCTCTTCGCATTTCGGGCATTTCCTCTGAATAGTATTATTCTTGCCGGTACGATTTTTCCTCTCTGAAACACTTGGCTCAGTCATACGCATTACCTGCTCAGCCACCCTGTCAGCCTCCTGCTCGTACTCATCCCCAGGCTGTCCGATCCTGAGCTTGGCCTGCAGCTCCCCAGATCTGATCATCCTCTCCACAGCCTGATTTCCAATAGTTCTCTGAAGAAACAGGACGCGATCCGCTGGTGATCCTGAAGGTTGTGAGAAATCTATTTTTCGTACTGAAGATGCTGTTTTCTCAATCTTTGCCTCAGGCTTTTTATATGCTATTTCAACTCTTTCGCTCATTTTTACCTCCATATACTCCATGCTTCAGCGATTAGAAAGAAGAAAGAACTATTACCATGTATAATGACTTTGCTCTCCCCAGTCTGGATAGTCCCCAGTTCCTGCCCATGTATACTCTCTGCCATTGTGTTTATGGATTACTACATGTCCTCCAGGATATCCATCATGCTGATAGACAGCCCAGTATTGGTCGTCATCTGGTTCACCTTTAAACCTTTCAGTCGCTTGTGTGGCGAACCAATCTCTGAGTTCTCTTGCCCTGACTGGGCGGCCTGCTTTGCACACAACACGACCATTATGTTTCCGATACAATGCTCCACGTCCCCCATCAAGCTCATCGAATCCACCTCTAATTAGGGCATCGCTGAGGTAGTGAGCACAATTGTTTTCTAGGCGTTCCCCACATTCACATTCACCTCGGTAGCTGTCGTAGGCGTCAGCGAGCGACTTCTGGACAATCTGCGATAAATTGTCAATAAGAGACATCCCGAAGAGATCCCTCTGTAACTGAATATTTGCTTTTCCCTGTTGTACAACATGTACTAACTCATGTGCTAGCAATCTTTTTCCTATCATTGTATCGGGTGAGTATTGACCTGTTCCGAAGACAACATCTCGACCAAGTGTGAGGGCCCGTGCATTCACCGCCCGCGCCGCTTCCTCCGCTTTCACATCAGTATGCACCCGCACCTGACTGAAATCATATCCAAAACGCGGCTCGAAAAAAGCACGGCTTTCTTCTGATAGAGGTTGTCCTCCTCCATTGAGGGACTGGATATGAGATTCTATATTTGGATCTATTTCAGGGATACGATCTGAAGTGGTTTTTGCCTGGAGTTTTTCTTCCTCCTCCTCTTCTTTAATCGGCTGTCGCTTCAGTTCATTTTCGTCGCATGCAGGGCAGCTCCTCTGGATGTGTAGTTCTTCTCTTGATATTATCTCAGGCATCCGCATCACTGTATCCGCTACCCTGTCTGCCTCCTGCTCATATTTATCGCCTGGTTGCCCAATCCAGAGCTTTGTCTGAATTGTCCTTGACCTGATCAAACTCCTCACAGCCTGATTTCCAATAGTCCTCTGAAGGAACAGGACACGATCCGCAAGCGAGCCTGAAGGCTGAAAGGAATCTGCCTTTCTTATTCTATTGGATCTATTCTCTTTCCTGTTCACAGGCATCATTTCTGAAACCCTTTCACTCTCTTTCATACAAACCTACTTTCAAAGTTAAATTGAATTATACATTTTCCCAACGCTCTGTTCTATCTGCTCAATAAATTCAGGATTCAGTACCATCTTCTCATAATCTTCCCACACCTGCCATCTCTCATTATCCCTGCATCCAAAACCCCTGCACGGTACAGGGCGGTGCTCTCTCACAGTGCATTTATAAGTGCTTCGATCCAGATGCATGCAGTAGCCATCATCACCGTGGGCGATAAGATACGGTTTCCTGAATTCCCAGCGTACGATCCCCTCGTTCACATCCTGTCTGGAGAGAGCAAAAGGCAGTTTGCAGCATATCGCCCTACATACGTGGAGCCTGCTTCCACAATCCACGAATGCTTCCTTTTCAAAAGTATATTTATCTTCCTCAGGATCCTGATACATAAGACCCATGCCGCTTTCCACGAATTTTTTAACCAGACGCGCTGCAACCTGCTTTTTTCTATCATCCAGCTCTTCGATTGTTAGCAGATGTTTTTCGTTGAGGATTTCGATGAGTGCATAGAGAAATGAAGTAGATTCCATGATTTTTATTGTGTTGTCATTGATGCGGGTATGGGTGTAGAGCAAACCTTCAGCCACTTCATGATGCTTGTCATGAAAGGATTTTTGAGTCTTGTTATAATTTTCTATTTGCATGATTTAGTACCATTGAAGAAGCACAACCTCTCTAACTCTACTTATTTGCAAGCTTTCTAAATGCTGTAATCAGTATCTCAGCATCTGGAAGGTTCCCGCTTGACTTCAGCCGATCGACTTCGATAAGGAATCTTTCGATATCTCTGCAATTCAAATTATTCTTCTCTGCAAACCTCATCGCGAGTGTCTTCAATTCTTTCCTGGATGAATATATCTTTGGCATCTTCTCATCAATAAAATTGAACACGCGCCCGCATTTTTCATGCCCTATAGTTGGTGTTGAAGGATTCAAAGAGGTTCTTATGTAATCTCTAAATGTATTACCTTCAATAATCTCTCCACACTCACATATTATCATTTTGTATATTATCATTTTTGTCACCACCTGTTTTAAAGATAGACATCATCAACTAACCAGAAGGAGTTTCATCGCCCATTGCTCACTCCTGCATATTGATAATTATTATAATTAGAATCTACGTTTGCATGAGCGTATATATATACATTTCGAATTACATTTCGAATGTGCTGTGTTGAATTATTGAATTTTTGTCTCAAAAAGCTTTAGAAGGTATGCAGGCTTCAAATCAAATATATGGGGCCCGGGTCGGGATTCGAACCCGAGTCGTGGGATCCACAGTCCCATAGGATAACCAGCTACCCCACCCAGGCACCTTGATGGAGTATTCCCTTTCATGTATCTGACATAGGATAAAGGTTTTGTTCATCCATTAAACATCATTGTCTTCCAGTTCATCCAAATAAAAAATTTCATATACTTGCAGAACAAACAAACAGCAAATGATAGAAGTAGAAATAAAAGCGCGTGTAGAAGACCCAAAACTCATAGAGAGATTAATAATCACAGCTGGGGCTGTGCCTGTAGGAATAGAGAACCAGTCAGATACTTATTATAATACTCCATATCGCGATTTTAAGAAAACTGATGAAGCGTTAAGGATACGGACAAACGACAGTGAATATTTCCTGACTTATAAAGGCCCGAAACTGGATAAGGTCTCTAAAACAAGGAAAGAATTTGAAGTAAAACTCAATGATGCGAATATAATGGGAAATATGCTGTCATCTCTCGGTTATTATCCTGTAGCTACAATAGTCAAGAAAAGGAAAAAATACAGAATATGCGATATTTCTATCGCACTTGATGATGTACGAAACCTTGGGAACTTTATAGAACTTGAGATAATGGTAAAAAATCCTGAAAATTATAATGAAAAGGTAGAATCTATTTTTAAATTCATGAACAAATTGGGCATAAGCAGGTCATCGGCAGTGCGTGAGTCATATCTTGAGATGCTGCTTAAATGAGCGTGTTCGGTTTACTCAACACCAGAATTCAGAGTGCGCTGGTAAAGCAGGGTTTTCTCACACCCACCGAGCCGCAGGTTAAAGCGATCCCTGTAGTGCTCTTAAAAGAACATGCACTGCTCATTGCACCAACAGGCTCAGGTAAAACTGAGTCTGTCGTGCTCCCTGTATTTAACAGCATCATGCAAAAAAAAGAAGAAGAGAGACGGGGAATATCTGTTATATACATAACCCCTCTTCGTGCCTTAAATCGCGATATGCTTTCACGTCTTGAATGGTGGGGAAATGAACTTGATATAAAAGTCGCTGTAAGACATGGTGATACTACCGCATATGAGCGGCAGAAGCAGTCATTAAACCCGCCTGATTTTCTTGTCACAACACCTGAAACGCTTCAGGTAATGCTTACAGGTGCACGGCTTCGCAATAACCTCAGGACTGTTACGCACGTGATCGTTGATGAAGTGCATGAACTTGCATCATCAAAGCGCGGGGCACAGTTATCCATTGCACTTGAGCGTCTTGTTGAAGTATGCGGAGAGTTCCAGAGGCTCGGTCTATCTGCAACTGTGGGAAGACCTGAGGAAATAGCGCATTTTCTTGCAGGAACTAATAGAGCTGCACACGTAATCGAAATATCTCTGATAAAACAGCTTGATTTTAATGTGGTATGCCCAAAACCTGCCTCGCAGGATTATGCATCCTCAAAAAAACTGATGTGCACACCAGAAATCGCTGCGCATCTTCGAGTAATCTCTGAGATCGTTGGAAAACACAAATCCACACTTATATTTGTCAATACAAGAGAATCAGCAGAAATACTGGGTTCAAGGTTCAAAATGCAAAATATTGCTATTGGAGTGCACCACGGTTCTCTTTCGAGGGAAACACGAATCGAAGCTGAAAATAATTTTAAAAGCCGCCTCCTTTGCGGACTTATCTGCACATCCTCAATGGAACTTGGGATAGATATCGGCGACGTAGACCACGTAATCCAATATATGTCACCAAGACAGGTCACCCGTCTGATACAGAGGGTCGGAAGGGCGGGGCATTGGGTCGGTGAGAGATCAAGCGGGACTATAATCACAATGGGAGCTGACGATGTTGCTGAATCCTCAGCTATCACGCGAAGGGCAAAGGCAGGTGAAATCGAGACAATAGATATCCATGAGAACAGTACTGATACGCTTGCAAACCAGCTCTGCGGAGCAGTGCTTGATTTTAGAGAGATTTCAGTTGAAAGGCTGTATTCAATCGTCAAAAGAGCCTATCCTTTTCGGGATCTCAAAATCGAACTCATGCTTGAAGTCATCAAGCAATTAAACGACAGCCGCCTCATCTGGCTTGAGAATGATAAGCTCGGAAGGAAAAGGAGAACATGGGAGTATTTTTATGAAAATCTCTCCATGATTCCTGATGAAAAACGCTTTGAGATATTCGATATAGTGAGCGCAAGGACGATAGGCGCGCTTGATGAGGCTTTCGTTGTGAATTTCGCTGAGGCTGGCGCAGTATTCATAGCAAAGGGTGAGATGTGGCGCATCGTGGAGATTATAAGTGAGAAAAGCCTGATAAAGGTCGAGCCGGTAAGCGATCCTGGAGGTGAGATACCGAACTGGGTAGGGGAGGAAATACCCGTGCCCTACGAAGTGGCGCAGGAGGTGGGAAGCATAAGAAAGCGTATTATGACAAAGGTCACTGAAGGTGAGAGCGCTGCCCTTGAGGATTATAAAAATGAATATCCAGTAGATAGCGAAGCTGCGAACGAAATCCTTGAATTGATCCAGAAGCAGGTCAGGGCAGGTCTTGCTGTGCCTGTCGAAGATTCTGTTGTCATAGAGCAGGATGGTCAATCCATCGTGATCAATATCTGCGGGGGACATAAAGTGAACGAGACGCTTGGGCGCGTACTGACTTCGCTTCTTGCCGCAAGGTTTGGCTCAAGCGTTGCGATGGAGATAGACCCGTACAGAATCAGACTTGAACTTCCAAAAATGCTGAATGCAGAGAAGATAAAGGAGCTGCTCCTCACTACCAGTCCTGAGCACATAGAGCCAATCATCGAGATGACGCTCAAGAATACCACGCTGCTTAAATGGAAGATGGTGCATGTGGCGCGAAAATTCGGAACTTTAAGCCGAGACATAGATTATGAGCGCATAAGCATGAAAAAGTTACTTGAGGTGTTCGAGCATACTCCCATGTATGATGAAGCTGTGCGTGAGATATTCCATGATAAGCTTGACATAGCGCGCGCAAAAGATGTCCTTGGCAGGATACAGAAAGGCGAGCTTAGCATCATGATCCAGCCTTCAAGCCCTATCGGGGAAGCAGGTTTCATGGGTAGCAGGGAGCTGATGGCGCCTGAGAGGGCTGACAGTTCTATAATAATGGCGCTGAAGGACAGGATAATGAACGACCATATTATCCTGTTCTGTGTGAACTGCAAGAAATGGAAATCAAACAGGGTCGTTAAGAATGTGCCAGAAATACCTGAATGCCCTTTATGCAGTAGTAGATTGATTGCTGCACTCAAGCCATGGGAGGAAGAGGAGATAAAGTTCGTCAGGAAGCCTGATAAGGAAAAAACTGACGAGGAGAGAAAAAGGACTGCGAGGGTTTACAGGAATGCCAACCTTGTTCTATCGCATGGGAAAACAGCCGCAATAGCGCTCGCTTCAAGAGGAATAGGACCTGAGACCGCTTCACGGGTTATAAGAAAGCTGAGAGAAGATGAAGAAGAATTCTACAGGGACATCCTGATTGCTGAGAGGAATTACGCTAAGACAAAAAGGTTCTGGGATGGGTGAAGTCTCATCGAGTTTGGGAGATATCAACCTGCAAATCTCGGTCTTGTAGACACCATCATCGCGAGCGGATTTCTCTTAAAAGGATAGCCCAGGACTTCACCTGACACCCGTTCATTGAGTTCAGCAGCAGTCATTTTTACATTGGCAGGCTTGCCTGGCGTGGATTTGCTTCTCACAGTAACTGTGAGATTATTATTACTGACCTCTTCATCCCCGACTACAGCCACGTATGGGATCCATTCCTTCCCTGCATCGCGTATCTTCTTGCTCACAGTTTCCTCGCGGTCATCGATATCCACCCTGCAGTTCAACTCACCCGCGATTTTTTCTGCATGTCCTATGTGCTTTTCAGTAACAGGGATGATGCGTACCTGCGTCGGGGATAGCCACAAAGGAAACATGGGGACCATACCTTTTTCTGAATTCATATTCGCTTTCTCAAGAAGCGCATAGATACAGCGCTCGATAGCGCCGCTGGGCGAGCAGTGAAGGATGAATGGGCGCTTTTCCTTACCAGCCGCGTCGATGTACTTGATGCCGTAGCGTTCAGCATTCTCAACGTCGATCTGGACAGTGGACAGCGCACTTGCCTTGTCCATAGCATCGATATAGTTGAACTCGAACTTGAGCACGAAATAGAAGAACCTCTCTTCCCAGAGTTCTATCAGCACAGGCTTATTTACGGTCTTCACAAGCCCGATTATGAAATCCCTGTTCGCTTCATAGAAATCCCGTGTGAAGCGGATTGCCACTTCATAATCATTCAGGTCAAGCCCTATTTTTGACAGCACATTTATGCACATGTTATACTGCTCATTGAATTGAGCCACAGCCTCATCCATATCTTTGCAGAGCGTGTGCATATCAGGCATCGTGAACGCCCTGAGCCGCCTGAGTCCAACAAGCTCCCCGCTCTGCTCTTTCCTGAAACTGTAGCGTGTGAGTTCAACCATCCGAAGCGGGAGGTTCCTGTATGAAATGGTCATGTCGTGGTTCATAAGGAACTGTCCAAAACATGCAGCAAAGCGCAGGAAAAGCTGTTTCTTATCCGCCTCTATTGAGTACTGCCGCGCAGGGAAGCGGTCAAGATATTTCTTAAGCGTGGGATGGTTCATATCATACATTATGGGAGTTTCGACCTCCATCGCTCCTTTCTTTGCAGCTTCTTCAAGTACATAATTTTCAAGGAGACTTTTTATAAGCCTGCCCTTTGGGTAGAATCGCATATTCCCCTGGTCAGAGCCTGGCTCATAATCAGCAAGCTCAAGCCGCCGCATGAGTTCAACATGGGGAGGTATTTTATCTACTGCTCTGCTCTTATGGATTTCATAGTTTACGAACTTCGCAAGGTTCTTATGTCCTGTAAAATCAAATTCTTCAGGTTTTAGTAGTTCGCCCTCTGGTGTCAATATGTACCAGTATGATGTTGCTTTTGCTTCAGATTTCAATGCTTCTGATACGATTTCCTCTTTTTCTTTAATTAATGTGACGCATTTTTCCTCGCTGCTCCGTATCGTTCTTGAAAGTTCTGACAGCGGATGCCCTTTGCATTTTATGGTAAAGGATTTGTACCAGCCAAATGGGGCGCGTTTTACTTCGAATTGTGCTTCCCTGAGCAGTTCTTCAAGTTTTTTTAGCGCTTCGACCGCTGCTTTTGGGGAAGCAAGGCTTGAACTGAGATGGGCATAAGGGTAGAGCATAATGCGGTTGGTCTTAACCTGCTCTGTGACCTTTTTTATTTCTTCAGCAGTCTGCTTAGCCACATATTCGATGTTTTCTTCATCGTTTTTCTCAACAGCAATGAAAACAGTTAAAGCCTCCTCCATGCGCCCTTTTTTGAGATTCTCATCGATTTTCTCAGCAACTGGAGTGCTTCTTTTTGTTTCGTATTCTATATAATCGGAATGGATAAGTAGTATCTGCATCGTATCACATCCTCGCATCTACACTGTAATCAAGCTTAAAGTTTTGTTTAATCCAGAGGTTCATGAAAAACCAGCCCTTGTTCCTTCCCATGTCCCTGCATGAAGCAGACCTCCTTGGGATTTCTGAATTTGATGTGATACTCGTAACTGGCGATGCCTATGTTGACCATCCCTCATTCGGGATAGCCGTGATAGGGCGGATGCTCTGGGATGCAGGCTTTAGCACAGGCATCATAGCCCAGCCTGACTGGAGGAGCGATGATGATTTTAAGAAACTCAGAAAACCACGATTGTTTTTCGGCGTCACGGCTGGAAATGTGGATTCGATGGTAAACAACTATACAGCTAACCTGAAAACACGCAGCGATGATGTTTATTCACCAGGAAGGCATAGACCAGCTCGCGCATCGATAGTCTATACCAATAAATTGCATTCTATTTTTCCTGATACTCCAATCGTGCTTGGCGGCATCGAAGCAAGTCTTCGAAGGTTCGCACACTACGATTACTGGTCTGATTCAGTTCGCCAGTCCATCCTCGCAGACGCACCTGCTGACATGCTGGTATTCGGGATGGGGGAAAGGCAGGTAATTGAGATTGCTGCGCGTCTTTCAAAAGGCGAAGATATAAAAAATATCACAGACATACAGGGGACGACCATCAAAATGGAAATAGGCAGGTGGCGTTCCATGAAGCATGAGGGTTATGTTGAGATGCCTGGCTTTTCTGAGGTCTCACAAAATAAGGAACTCTATGCAAAAGCATTTGCTCTTCATTATTATGAGCAGGACCCTATTCGAGGAAAGCCTGTTGTTCAGCCCCATCCAAAAACGATAATCATCCAGAATAAGCCAGCTCAACCTTTAAGCACGCAGGAACTCGACCATGTGTATGAACTTCCTTATACCAGAAAGGCGCATCCCTCTTATAAAAAACCTATACCTGCGCTCATTCCTGTCAAATTTTCGATAACAAGCCATCGTGGATGTTTTGCCTCCTGCTCTTTCTGCGCCCTGACGCATCATCAGGGGAGGCTCGTGCAGAGCAGAAGTATAGATTCGATCATACGGGAGGTAAAAAAAATGGTAGAGATGCCAGACTTTAAAGGGATTGTACAGGATGTGGGCGGACCCACTGCTAATATGTACTCACTGCACTGCAGGCTGTGGGATACGAAAGGAGCATGTTCTGATAAAATATGCACTCTGTGCAAAAGCCTTGATAAAAGCCACAAAAAGCAGGTTGAACTCCTGCGCAGCCTGCGGAAGATAACAGGTGTGAAAAAGGTATTCATTGGTTCAGGGATTCGTTACGACCTTGTACCTGCTGATTCATCAGATTACCTTTCCGAGCTTTGCGCCCATCATATAAGCGGGCAGCTCAAGGTCGCACCCGAGCACATAACTGCGCACGTCACTCGACTCATGCATAAGCCTGCAGGTGAAGCGTTTGAGGATTTTAGAAGAAGATTTTATGCTATAAATAAAGAACTTGGGAAAAAGCAGTACCTTGTCCCCTATTTCATGTCAGGACACCCTGGCTGCACGTTAAAAGATATGGTTGAACTGGCTGAATATATACGTGATACTAACCTCTACACAGAACAGGTGCAGGATTTCACACCAACACCCATGACAGCTTCAACATGCATGTATTACACAGGCATCAATCCTTTTACCATGAAAAAAGTCCATATCCCAGGAGGCAGCGAAAAACGGATGCAGCGTGCCCTGCTGCAGTATAAGGACAGGAAGAATTACAACCTTGTATATGAAGGACTGAAGATGGCTGGGAGAGCAGACCTTGTGGGGAATGAACAGAAATGCCTGATAAAGAAAAGAAGTGGAAGACTTAATTCCAAACCCAGCTAATGAATCAGGATTATAAAAATTTTCTTCCTCAAAGGCGGCTTTCCGCCCATACGCTGATACATTGCTTTTATCCGGGTTTCACCTGATTGTTTTGCCTGGAACTCGAATATCTCCTTTCCACTGCTGCCGATGCCGGGTGAAGAGGGAATGAACTTTCTCGGTTTAAGCAATTCGATCATTTGGGAATCATATTCAACCTTCCACATGTAACCTGACGATGGAATGGATTCGAGTGAAATAGTAAAGGCATCGCCAGATGCTATTTCAATAGGAAAATTGGAATCGGTATAGACATTCAATTTGTTTGGTCCTCTGTATGCAAAAAAAGAGAGTTACTTCTATTTGGGCTTTTCCGGTCACAAATAGAAACGTAACCCCATACATGGTCTATCTAAATGATATTAACACCATAGGTTTCAGTGAAAGCAAGGCGTGTGTATTCTAAGGAGGCGTACGCAAAGCCCTCGTCGCCCCATTCTTCAGTTCCCCAGCTATTTCTGACTATGAAGCTGTCGGGTGTATATCCAACAAGGACGACACAGTGACCTCCATACGTATTGTTCTCGTCATAGGCGGCAAGCTTTCCATTCGTTTGCTTTGCGTTCATCCACGTATCATCGCAATCCAGCGCGGTCAAAATCGGTCCTTTGGTTGCAATCCATGTTTGCAGGTTCTTCAATACAGCATTCCAATCTTCTGAATCAGGGTTGGGACGCAGATTAATGTAGCTTGAAATTTTGAGCCGCGCTGCCAGTGCATAAAACGAACCCAGTGAGCCGGGATATAATACCGGCGGTTCGAAAGGCAGAACCGATTCCTCAACAACACCAAATTTCCTGGCAACATCAAGTGCAGCCTTGAGGCTTGTACCTCCACCATCCGAACCTTCTATGAACGTATTGGGATAGGTAATGTATTCATCTGTTTCTTTGGCTGCCATCCAGATATATCTTACAGAAAGCGGTTTATCATTTGCCAGTCTATGGGCCTTCACAAAATGCCACCTGAGGACACCTTCGGCAGTTCCCCAGCCCACGCATGACCCGGTCTCTTTCTGATCACCGATAGTCCACCACGGCTCACGCAAATCCTTGGACTTAGGAATCACCGCTGGTGCAGCAGCCAAGAGTCCAGCTTCAGATGCATGTTCAAAATGCCAGTCTTTTTCAGTATTTCTCGAAGGGATGCAGTTCAAAATTCTTTTAGTTTTTCCATGTGTTACCACGCCTTGTTTTTTTACCATAGCTACTCTCCTTATTTTTTAATTTATGCCATCGACATGATATAATCCCACCTTTCTGTTACCCAACTCTATTTGAATAGAAATTTGTGATTTACAGTCGCTGGCAAAACCTTATTTTGTTTATTTATATATAAAACTATTGCTATCCACAAGGTCAGTGGGTAAGCAGCATCTTCCCAACACCGTACACTATCAGAATTACGACAATAATCGCTACTATTACTATAAGGTCATCTTTTTCGAATGTTATTTTTTCTTTCATTTTTCTCGCCCATTTAAATCTATATTCTTTTTTTATGGTATATAAACTTTTATACATGAAAATCAATTAAGAAAAACTAACTTAATGCAATCCCTCTACGTCAAAATTAAAAAAACAGCAGGAGAAAAGGCACGGCAGGAGCTTATCAGGCTCAAGGCTATCGATAAGAACCTGAAAATAAAATCTGAAGAAGAAACACTTCTGATTCCTGTCATAGAGCAGATCGAAGGCTTTGGGGATATTGGAAAAGGGGATTTTGAGTTATTAAAGAAAGAAGAATCGATCTCTGATATGCTCGGTTTCGCCCCTGCTTATGAACAGATGGGGGACATCGCGGTCATAGAAAGGCATGAAAATGAAGCGCAGTTGATAGCGGATGCCCTGATAAAACAGAACAGGGCCAAAACAGTCCTGCAGGCGCAAACCTCTGTTGCAGGGGAGTACAGGACGCGGGAATTTTCCTTCCTCGCAGGTGAGAAAAAGACAGAAACGCTTTACAGAGAGAACGGATGCAGGTACCTGCTCGATTTGGCTAAGGTATATTTTACTCCACGCCTCTCCACAGAAAGGATGAGGATCGCTAACCAGATAAAAAACGGCGATAAGGTGGTGGATATGTTCGCTGGCGTAGGGCAGTTCAGCATCCTTATCGCAAAAAGATTGCCATCTTCTCATGTTATAGCTATCGATAAGAATCCCGATGCAGTTAAATATCTGAAAGAGAATATGAAACTTAATAAAGTCAAAAACCTTGAAATAATCGAAGGAGATGCAAAAGAAGCAACCAGGGGGATTTCAGGGGCTGACCATATCATTATGAACCTGCCCCACAGCGGACTTGAGTTCTTGGAGGCAGCGTTTGGAGCAATAAAAAAAGGCGGGGTCATTCACGTCTATGCAATCGTTCATGAAGATGATCTATTTGACGGGATATTGAAGAAGATCGAAGAAACAGCACACAGCTTGAACCTGCAAATAGTCGTTCTGGATAAAAGGCTCGTGAGACCTTATGCGCCGTATCAGTATAATATATGCATTGATTTTCAGGTATCTTGATTATGTATTCATAACTTTTCCACTTATTGTACCTGTTGGCTTCTTTGTCAGTACAATATTCTGGATTAT
>JAWOKW010000229.1:0-22964 GCA_033854095.1 Candidatus Methanoperedens sp.
TATAAACCTAAATAGAACACGGATGATACAGATTTGACGGATATTCACGGATATTTTACCATCAGTGTCCATCTGTGTCATCCGTGAAATCTGTGTTCTATCACAAGTTATTTACAATCTCCTTGGATCCCTAATCTCGCCATATAATGCGCTTGCAGCTGCTGTTGCTGGAGAGCACAGATATACAAAAGCATCAGGGCTCCCCTGCCTGCCTTTGAAATTCCTATTAGATGTGGATAGCCCGACTTCGCCTTTACCCAGAAGTCCGAATGAGCCGCCCATGCATGGTCCGCAGCACGGCGATTCCACGATCGCGCCGGCTTCTGCAAATTGCTCGATATATCCTGCCCTGAGGGCTTTCATATACTCTGTATGCGAGGCTGGTATTATCAGCAGGCGAATACCTTTTGCCACTTTTTCGCCATCCATTATGTCAGCCACTACTGCAATATCCTCGAACCTGCCGTTTGTGCACGAGCCAACAAAGACCTGGTCGATCTTTGTTCCTTCCACTTCTTCCACTGATTTCACATTGTCCACATTATGCGGGCATGCGACCTGAGGCGGAAGCTCTGAAACATCGTATTCTCTTGTTTTTGCAAACTCCGCATCTTCATCGCTCTTCCATTGAGATTCTAATTCAAAATCAGGAATCCTTTCTCTGAGATATTTTTCTGTGGTACTGTCAGCCTCAACGATGCCTGCCTTTCCTCCCATCTCGATAGCCATGTTGCACATGGTCATCCTGCTTGGGATGTCCATACCCCTTACAGTGCTGCCGCAGAATTCAGCAGCCATATATCGCGCCCCTTCAGCGCCCACATCGCCGATCAGATGAAGGATAACATCTTTAGGGTATACGTACCTGGGAAGCCTGCCTTCGATCTCAAATTTGAAGGTCTCAGGCACTTTAAACCAGAGCTTACCCGTGGCAAAAACAAAAGCCATGTCAGTGCTGCCTATGCCTGTTGAGAAGGCTCCAAGTGCTCCATAGGCGCATGTATGCGAATCTGAGCCTACGATGAGGTCGCCAGGTCTGACATGTCCTTTTTCAGGCATCACCTGATGGCACACCCCTTCAAAAATATCATAATTCAGGATACCCTGTTCATTTGCGAACTCACGAAGTAGGATATGGTTCGCTGCTGCATTCAATGAATCAGCAGGCACCTGATGGTCAAAAAGAATCACGATTTTTTCAGGGTTCCATACTTTCTTCCTTTTTTTACCTTTTACTATTTCCCCGAACCCCTCAACTGCAAGAGGACCTGTAATATCATGGGTCATGGCGCAGTCTATGTTAGCGAGGACAAAATCCCCTGCTTTTACCTTCTTACCAGAAGCTTTCGAAAATATCTTTTCTGAAACAGTTTGAGGCATGAATCCTTCTTGATAGCATGAAATTATTTAATCTTTTGGCATTGACAATAATCGGAAGTACTGTTAAAAGGCACGATTCGATGCTCCATACTTGCAAGGTCCACAACAGTCGCTCTTGCAGGCATGGGCTGGAGGTTCATTCTTTTCTGGTATTCTGTCTGGCTCTGCCATGTGCCGCTGTTCACTGTCAATACGCCTTTATAATGCGAAACCCCAACAGTATGGACATGCCCGCAGTGGAGGATATCAGGTATCAGGTCAATGACAAAGTGGTCGGTTTTTTCTGGCGCGATAGAGACCCTTCCACCGTATATAGGCGAAAGATGGCGAAGTTTAAGCATTTCATGCATGGGCCTTGTTGGGTCTGAGTAAGAAAAACCAGGTGTATTCGCAATAATATCATCCATCGACCTGCCGTGATAGATCAAAACCCTTGCGCCGCCAATATCTATCATTGCCGGGTTCCCAACAAAGGTTATATCGCTCCTGAACATCGCAGTTATCTTCTCAGGAAGGCGGGGCTGAGGCTCTGCCTGCCTCACAGCGTCATGGTTGCCTGGCGATATAATGATTTTTATATGCTTTGGAACTGCATTTAGGTAGCCCGCGGCTTTCTTATACTGTTCATAAATATCCAGAATTGCAAGCTCTTTATCCTGATTCGGAAAAACCCCTATGCCATCCACAACATCGCCTGCGATGACAAGATAATCAATATCATCTCCGAGCCATTCCATGAATTTAAGCCACGCATCTTCAAGAAAAGTCTTGCTGCCGACATGGATATCAGAGATGAATACTGCTCTCCCTTCTTTTTTCCCATCAAGCGTGTTCTTCTGGGTATTCGGAATATCAGGAAAGACGAGCTTGTTGGCAAACATAAGGTTGCCGTCACCTGAAAGTGTTCCTGTAACCCCGATTACCTCATCCAGAAGGATGTTGCCTGCCTGCACTAAGAGTTCCTTATCTTTTTCTTTGTGGATTAGGACTGGTATTGTTCCTGTGGCATCCTCTACTTCGATGAGCTTATGCCCTTTTGTCGTGGTCCTTATATCCAGAACCATGCCTATTATTGAAAGCTCTTCCCTTGCATCCAGATTTCTTTTTTTCAGGCTCTCGATCGGTCTTGCGCTTACTCTTTTGCGCAGCATGTCCCCAAGCAGTCTGTAGCGGTCTTTGAAATACTGTACGAAATCTGTATATTCTCCTATGCAGGTTGACTGGTTCGTTATATCAGAAAGTACAGCGACGGAACGGCTATCAATTAGCTTATCTACTTGAGGCTTTACTTCTTGGTTCTTTTTTTCCTGTGTTATTGTTTTATTGAGTGTGAGGAGCTTAAGGTGCTCTGTCCCGACAACAAGCACTGAAGTATCTATTGACTTCAATAAATCCTGTATCATCTCAGGTGAGCCGCTCTTCAGAAGAACAAGCGCCTGAGGGTCAATCTGGAATCCGGATTCAGCAAAAATCTGGACAATCTCACCAGTCTCCATGCGGTAGCTTATATCACAGGATTGGGATAAGATTTTTCCTGCTCCGAAAAGGTTAAAAGGAATGTGATAGATTGAGAAGCAGTTCCGGGTAATCCGGGATATGTATCGTGCATTATGAAATGCATAACCCCAACTGATGTTGGAAAAGGAGGATATATAGAGTGCTTAATGAATTACAGAATAGAAAGGCGGACCTAAAAAACAAGTCAGAAGAGTACAAAAACAAAAGGAACGAGCTCAACCTTGAAGCAAGTAAGTGGGCAAGTAAAAGGAATGAATTAAATAAACGCACTAAAGAGCTTATCGATGAAGCACAGCAGCTCAAAAAATTGCGCGATGAGAATAATGAACAGGTAAGTCAGGCAAAACTTAAACGCGATGAATTAAATGAGCAAGCTAATAAAGTATATTCTGAAATCGATAAAATCCGTAAGGAACTGAATCTTGGTGACGGCCCATCGCTGAAGGAGTTAAAAAAGGAGATAGACAGGTTAGAGTTTAAACAACAAACCGAAGTTATGACTCCTCCAAAGGAACGAGAGCTTGTTGATAGCATAGCAAAGCTTACCGAAGAACTCAAGCGCAAAAAACAGCAGCTTGAAAGCAGCACTGAATTAAAATCATTACTTGAAAAAGCTCAATCTCTGCGCGATGAAGCCGCAATGTATCACGATAAAGTTAAAGAATATGCTGAAGCAGCACAGCAATATCACGACAAGATGATCGTGATCTTCAAAGAAGCTGATGCCATAAGGGTCGAATCAGACGCTGCACACAAAGAATTTGTAAAAGTTCAGGAAACAGCGGACGAACAGCATAGATTATTCATACAATCCCAGAAAGAAATCCGTGAACTTAATAAATTAATAATCGGATTAAAGAGAAAGACCAAAGAGAGTAAGGAAGAATCTATCAGAGAACAGACCAAGAAGGAAGCCGAAGAAGTATATAACCAGTTTAAACTCGGCGAAAAATTAAATACAGAAGATTTGATGCTTCTCCAGAGATCAGGTCTTCTGTAAACCTACTTTTTCCATGAAACAGGGGATTAAATGCTATACAGTAAGCTGGGAAGAGGCTTACAGACTTGCGAGAATTTTAGCACATAAAATAAAAAGTTCAGGTTTTCAGCCCGACATTATTGTGGGTATAGCAAGAGGTGGACTTGTGCCTGCGCGTGCGATTTGTGATTTTCTTCTCCAGAAAAATCTTGTATCCATGAAAGTCGAGCACTGGGGGATTGCTTCAACGCTTGGGAAAGCAAAAATAAAAGTATATATTCCGATAGATATTTCTGGGAAAAAAGTGCTGATCGTGGATGATGTAGCTGACACAGGCGATACATTTTCTGAAACCATGGATTATGTAAAGAGCCTTGCTCCAGAAGAGGTCAGAACAGCGGTTCTACAGTATAAGACCTGTTCAACGTTCGCTCCTGATTACTGGGCTGAGAAACTTGAGGGTTGGAAGTGGATAATATATCCATGGGCTATATATGAAGATTTGACAGGATTTATAGAGAAAGTGCTGGTTCAGCCTATGACGTCCGAAGATATCAGAAAAGCTCTGAAAAGTAATTTTGATATACGAGTATCGAGAAAGGACCTTCGTGAGATATTAAATGATATGTACCAGGACATGAAATCGAAGAGAAAGGAGCAGGGGAGAAGTGTTTTTTGGGAGTTGGTGAAATGAACATCAGAGTGCATATATTTGTATCGGGCAAAGTTCACGGCGTGTTTTTCCGCTCCAGTACAAAGGAAAAAGCACAGGAACTGGGCATCACAGGCTGGGTAAGGAATCTTACAGATGGGCGGGTTGAAGCTCTTTTTGAAGGTGAAAAAGGGGATGTTGAAAAAATAGTAGAGTGGGCAGGGAGGGGACCTGAGTATGCAAGGGTGGAATATGTCGAAATAATGCATGAAAAATACACTGGGGAATTCAAGGAGTTCGTGGTCAGATATATGTAGTAAGGCTACAATTTTGAATTATGGAAAAACTGGTAAGAGTTATCGTCAGTAAAGGAGAAAGTTCCATTCATACGAGAGCCTTGCTTTCAGGCATCATCAACACAGGCGATGAACTTGTTGTAGATGACGAAGCAACAGGCGAAGTACATCATGTACAGGTCAGTTCTATCGAAGTGGGGGACAAAAGAAAGGATAGCGCACCTGTCGAGGACATAAAAACCGTATGGTCACGTTCAATCGAGGAAGTTATTGCTAAAATAGCCGTGAACAGAGGAAGAATAACTGAATCAATAGAGATAAGAGTGCCAGGCGAGCAGGAATTTATTATTGGGGAAAAAATCAGGGTAAATAAC
Organism: Candidatus Methanoperedens sp.; assembly: GCA_033854095.1. GTDB lineage: Archaea > Halobacteriota > Methanosarcinia > Methanosarcinales > Methanoperedenaceae > Methanoperedens. Next base: position 5,200 of record JAWOKW010000229.1, read on the forward strand.
CGTGAACTCAAGATCATGCGGATAAAGATAAGGGACGGCGGCTTTAAAAGCAGGAATGGCACGGCGGTTAAGGCAAAGGACATCAAGCGCATGTATGCTGATTCTGGGCTCGTAGAGCCAAGAAAAGTATCTAAAGGTGGAGGACGTATTTTTATAAAGAGGCGGGAGTCGGTATGGAGTTTGAAATACAAAAAAACAGGTTGATAGAGGAATTAAGGCAGAACGGCATAAGTGAACGCGTGCTGGATGCAATGAAACGCGTTCCAAGACACCTTTTTGTTCCTGAAAGAGAGCAGCGAAATGCATATGCTGACTACCCTTTACCCATAGGCTGGGGACAGACAATCTCAGCTCCACACATGGTTGCTATAATGTGTGATCTTCTTGATATAAAGGATGGAATGAAGATACTTGAAATAGGGGCTGGTTCGGGATATCATGCGGCTGTAATGGCAGTACTTGCAGGCAGCGGACACGTATATGCAGTTGAAATAATAGAGGGTCTTGCTTCATTTGCGCGTGATAACCTCAAAAGAGCAGAAATCTCTAATGTGACAGTAATCGCAGGAGATGGTTCACTCGGGCTCCCAGCTTTTGCACCTTATGACAGGATCAATGTTGCATGCGCCTCTCCTGAAATACTGGAATCTTTAACAGAACAGCTCAGTGTTGGTGGGAAATTAATTATACCAGTAGGCAAGCATTTCCAGGAGCTTTATCTTGTAACAAAGATCAACGGGTTGAAAAAAGAAGCAAAAGGGGGCGTTGTATTCGTGCCCCTCACAGGCGAAAAAGGTTTTTCTTAGAACGTATGAAGTACTCCTGATTGAATTTTCTCAACGAGCTTATTCCATTCATTCTTTTTTAATTTGACGATATTCGTACCTTCGCCTATCAATACTTCTTCTCCAGCAATTTCAACTGCAGGACAGCAGCCTCTGTCACAAATATATACTTTCATTAGATCACCACACTTTAAAAGCAGATTGTTAATATTAAGTTATCCCTTTGACCCATAAAAATTACAGGCTGCATATGCAGCAGAAAAATTACCGTTAGTATCGTTGCAACCCAGTACAATGTCTAAAAATGTATCCATTTCAGTAAACTCAGTTGATCCTGATTCATTTGTTGCAGGTTCTTGTGGAATTGGTTCTTCTGGCGCAGGCTCAGCTACTGTGGGTTCAGGCGTAGATTCTGGCACAGACTCTTCTGTTACATCAATATTTCCTGAACTGGAATTGTCCGACGGTTCAGCATCCGGGGTCACTGGGGTTTCAATCGCAGATTTAATCCCTATTTCAAGTCCCTGGCTCGTAGTATTAATCTTTTCACCTTGTGAACCAAGCTCATAATAATCAGCTAAGGCAGGAGGGAGTTGAACTGGCTCTTCTGAATCTACTTTAATAACGTAGCTAAAGCTGAGTTTTTTGTTTGCTTCTAAATAATCTTTATACTCTGTGCTGCCGCTGATGAGAGCAGTGCCTTCGGGCAATTTATCCTTGATTGTAATGTCTGTTGGAGTGCTGCCTGTATTTTCTGCGGTGATTGTCACTGTTACGTTGTCGCCAGGTCTGACCTCAGTAACGCTGGACTCTTTAGTAAGTACGATACTGGGTCCGTATACTATAATTTCAGGTTGATTTGATTTTACAGTATAAGCTTCATTCTTTATGAAGAACCGTACAGTTGCAGCCGGCAATACAATACCATTTGAGTCGGGTTCGATCGGTTTTATCAGGTAGCGAAAGTCCCATTCGCCATTAGCAGGAATATTAGCGATCCAGTGAAGTGAATTATTACTCAACAGTTTAAAACTTTTTGGTACAGAATCTGTAATGCTGACATTTTTAAGGTCATATTTCCCATTGTTTTTTAAGGAAAGTGAAACTATAGTATAATCCTTTAAATACATCTTATCATTTGTGTTCTTCTTTAAAGATGGAAGCTGCTGAATTTCGGGCGTTACAGAGATTGTTTTTGAGAACTTTGCATTGTAGGCTATTTCCTTGGCGTCGTACCCGCTTACATTTGCAAGTATATCGAAAAACTTTTTTTCAGATACAGGAGGTGACGAGAATGTTATGGTCTCGGTGATCGAAGCGCCCTTTTTGATGTTCTCATAATGATACTTTAAATCCCCCCTCTTTATTGCAAGTTCAGTTTTTATATCCATATCAACGTTAAAAGCATCAGCAGATCCTGTGTTTTTTAATGTTACAGTAGCAACGATATCTGTAGCAGGTGATGCGTACACATCATCTGACTCTATAGATACTTCAAGATGAGGTGTCCCTCTTGTATCTATCTCTACTTCAGCCGATGGATCATAACTTTCAAAAAGCCAGTCTGTGGAATCTTTGGAAGGAAGCTGTATTGCAGTGACCTTCAATTCACCATCAGGTGAGTAGTACGAATCCCCTTCTCTGAGTGCTGTAGTATTAAGAAAGCTGCCGTTTTTAGATATATTTAATCCGACGAACGCCTCAACAGGTTCAGCAGGTATTTGCTTATAAGGATCAGATTCCACTGGTTCGGGAAAAGCTACAGCCTTTACAGAATAACCTCTGTATGTGAGTTCTTCCCCTCTATGGAGTGTATCTGATACGCCCGTTACCCACTGGAACTGCGCAGGATCAGTGGCTACGGCTAAACTGATAAATCCTGAAAATATCAGGCATATCATTGTCCATTTAATCAATCTGTGAATTTTTTTTCCCACATTCATTAGTAAGACCCACGTTCATTGATTTTCTTATTATTATGTAGGCAATCTTAATACTTATAATTACCGATTTCAAGCAGATTACGTTTTTGCAGGCTTCTTTTCAATAACCTTTACCCAATGGCCAGGATTTACCTCGGCAAGAATGGGAACGTTGGGTGGAAGTTCATCAAAGTAAACTGTTTCATCGCCCAGCGGGTGAATATCACTGCCGCATACAGGGCACTTCTCAAAATATGTCTTTCTTTTCCTGAGCATGAACATATCCTCACTTTAGATTCTATCCCTGATACAGTATAAGGATATTGGTTGAGGCGAATATCTATGTACCCCAAAACCAAATAAGCAATAGATGCCAACTATAAGCGAAAAAATACTCAGCCGTGCTTGCGGAAAAACTGCAAGAGCAGATGATTTTGTAATAGCAGAGATAGATTATGCAATGGCACACGAAGGTACAGGCGTACTTGCTGTAAAAGCCTTCAAGGAAATGGGCGCAAAAAAAGTATGGGGCCCAGAGCGAATAATCATTCCTTTTGACCATATCGTGCCTGCAAATAATGAAACCGCTGCAAAGCTGCAGCAAAGCATGAGACTGTGGATCAAAGAGCAGGGGATTACCAATTTCTTTGACATTGGAGATGGAATCTGCCATCAAGTGCTTCCTGAGCATGGATTTGCTATGCCTGGAAAGCTTATTATCGGAGCGGACTCGCATTCATGTACATACGGCGCATTCGGAGCTTTTGCTACAGGCGTTGGGGCAACAGATATGGCTGAGATTTTCGCCACTGGAAAACTGTGGCTCAGGGTACCGCACTCTATCAGGATTACGGTGAACGGTGAACTGGCAAGGGGTGTATCCGCAAAGGACATGACGCTTTATATCATCAAAAATGTGGGTACTGAAGGGGCTAATTATAATGCAATAGAATATTATGGCGACACGATACGTGGATTGTCAATGTCTGAACGCATGACGCTGTGCAACATGGCTATAGAGATGGGTGCTAAAGCAGGCATTGTACCGCCCGATGAAAAAACCTTTAAATACTTAGAAGGAAAGGCTCAGGAGACGTACACTCCAGTATATGCTGATGAAGACTCACAATATTTTCAAGAATATGATTTCGATGTTGGAGACCTTGAACCACAGGTAGCAAAACCTCATGAAGTGGATAATGTTTTTCCAGTTGGTGACGTAGCAGGAACCCCGATTGATCAGGTTTTCATAGGTTCATGCACAAACGGGCGATATGAGGATTTAGAGATTGTGGCAAAAATCCTGAGCGGTAGAAAGGTAAAAGTCAGAACGATTGTGCTGCCTGCCTCACGTCAGATTCTTATAAAAGCCACAGAATCGGGTATAACAGCGGCTCTCTTAAAAGCTGGTGTTACAATCGCGCCGCCAGGCTGTGGGCCATGCCTTGGAGCGCACATGGGCGTGATATGCGAAGGCGAAACATGTCTTTCCACATCCAACCGCAACTTCAGGGGCAGGATGGGAACTGGCGGTCTGATATACCTATCATCGCCGGCAACTGCTGCTGCAAGCGCGCTGCGTGGATCGATTACAGATCCGAGGGAAACGCTTTAGCAAAAATCAAGGATTCAATGATGAATTCCACTGGACATCACAGCATCTTCACTCCCCAATATTAAAAAAGGATTTTACACCTTTATTTGTTCTGGTGAAAAACCTTTCTGGATAAGGACTGCTTTCATACGGTTTTTATGATTTCCCTGGAGTTCGATGATATTATCTTTTATCGTTCCGCCGCATGCAAATTTAGATTTCAGATAACTCGTTAACTCGTGCAAATTTATCTCGCCAGGGTTAAGACCTTCTATCACTGTAACTTCTTTTTTATATTTTCGCGTATCTACTTTGATGACTATTCTCTGCTGTTCTTTTGCCACTTCTTCACATATGCAAAGCTCTTTTGGCAATCCACAGACAGCACACATTTCTGAACTCATTTGTTGGATTAATACCTCCATTCTTATATTACGTAAGAGTGTTATATAACTTCTTGATGCTCCATGTATTAAAATATAATGGTATAGAGATTGCACAAAAGTGGAAATGATGATATGGTATTACCAGGGAAATTAATTAAAAATGTCGTGATACTCGATAAACAGGCAATCAATGAATTATATAACACAAGTTTTTATGGGCGTCCAAGAGGCGATACTCTTGAGCTTTCACTTGTTGAAAGTGCCTATCTTATCTATGTAGAAAAAGTGATTGTGAATTTTGAAGGTAAAGCGCTCGATTTCAAACAGTTTTTTTTAAAAGCTTCCGGTATGGTTAAAAATTTTGAATTATTCTACATAGTTTATAAAGACTTGAGAGAACGCGGGTATTATCTTCAATCATCAGTTACAGGTTTCAGGGTTTATCCACGCGGCGGACATCCTGGTAAAAAGCCTGCAGAATTTTTTGTATTTGTGACTTCAGAGAGAATACCTCTTTTGTTTACTGACCTGAAGATGCATCTTGACACTGCTAATAATCTAAAGAAACGCCTTGTTCTGGCGATAGTGGATGAGGAAAGCGATATTACTTACTATGAAGTTAAAAAAACAGTCCTATCTGGTTCTTATAAAACAAAATTTGACAGCCTATTGTCAGTAGTAAGCCTGCTTGAAGATAGGGTCATGGTCTGGGATTCCCTAGCATCAGATATATTCCACAAAGGAGGATTTTTTGGCAAACCAATAGATGGATATCTACACTTGTCGCTTGTTGAGTCAAGTTATCTTTTGAATAAAAATAACCTTGAGATAGAGAAACGGGATCATGAGAAATTGGATTTTGTTGAGTTTTCAAGATTGGCATCTGAGATCGAATCTGATTTCATGATAAAATACAGAGCTTATGAAAAACTAAGAGATGGCGGGCTTGTTCCTAAAACAGGATTTAAATTTGGGGCGCATTTCAGGGTTTACAGGAATTTTGAAGATATATCTAAGATATCCCATTCAGATTATCTTGTCCATGCTATAGAGAAAAATCACATTTTTTCACTGCAGCAACTTTCCCGCGCAGTGCGGCTTGCCAATAGCGTGAGAAAGGAATTGGTCTATGCAGCTGTAGATTCTAATGTCGAGTTTTTTATTATAGGGAGGATGCGGTTGTGAATAAGAGACACAATCTAACGGCAACTATTTATCTCACATTGCAATTATACTGTTTGAAGTAATATGGAAGATATAATGTTCATTATCTCAAGAATTGAAAGTATGATGTATGAGGTGACCTTCGATCCGGTAAAACACAAAGGGAAGATAATCGCTAATATATCGATTATCGATAAAGCAGATTTCAAGAAGGTTCTTGAACTTTTCAGGCAGGCGATGCATAGCGGACTGTCTGTCAGCCCTTATATTAAGATAATACTGCCTGATGAAAAAATAAAAGATATTAGGATTGAAAATGGAAAAATAGGCATAGCTACTGCATGCAGCATTACGGTAGATGGTGTATTGCTAAAAGCAGGTATACCTGTCAAACCTAAATTCGGAGGAGTGGTGGAGATACATAACGGCTCACCATTGAGATTCACAGACATACTGACCTATGATAGTACAACCATCGACCCTCTTGATGTGCTGATGTCGCAGGAACTCACATCCGTATCCGAGATGATAAACACAGGTTCAGGAAAAATACTTGCGAATTTGCGGGAAGCACCTATGGCTGCTCGGAACAGGATAGAGCAGGTGCTTGATTCACTTGTAGAAGCAGGTTTTTCCTGTATCCTTGAAGTGGGAGAGCCCAACAGCGATATACTGGGCTTTCAGGTAGGCAGGGACAAACTTGGAGTCGCTGTTATCGGGGGCACCAATCCTATGGCGCTTGCTCTTGAGCACGGTATTGATGTTAATACGCAGGAGATGTCAATACTTGTTGACATAGAGGAAATGACGCATATAGATGAGATGAAATAGGCTTATTGCACCGAACACATAGGATTTTAAGCCTCGGGAGGGATTTGAACCCTCGACCGAGAGATTACAAATCTCTCGCTCTGCCAGGCTGAGCCACCGAGGCAAAGGCTTTCGCCTTTAAGGTCTGGCTTAAATTTAAAAGCTTCGGTGATCAGTCCTCCTCCACGTCAGTATCAGCCTCTTCTATCATAAGAATGCCCTTGATAATTTCACCATAAGCAGGTCGCGCAATCACTACTCCGATAAGCACTCCAACTATGGTGATCTCTGCAAAACCCCTCAATGCACTGGAATCCATGAATAGTATAAGGGGCAGCATTGCCACAAGTACGGTCGCAGCAGCAGCGAAAATGATTGCAAACGCCCTTGCGATGCGGGATTTATAAACTTTACTTGGAGGCATTGCACCGCCAGTGAGCACTTCATCTGTTATGATGATAAGATGGTCCACACCAGTACCTATGACTGCAATGATACCTGCGATAGTTGCAAGGTCAAGCTGCAATCCAACGAAAGGAATGGCTGCAAATCCCAGCATGATTACGACTTCGCTGAAGGATGTCGCAAGCATCGGAACAATGATTTTAGGCTGTTTATATCTGAGGGAAACGACGATAGCGACCAGTATCAGAGCAATAATTCCCGCGATGACAACCTGTTCCTTGAATTTCTGACCAAGAGGCGCTGGAACTTCACCTGAACCTGCTTCTATTAAATTGACAGGCAATGCTCCGGCTCTCAAATGTATCTGGAGCTCTATTGCACTCTGCTGTCCCTGTGTGCCCGTACCAGTCGTCGCCACCAGGCTCACCTGAGGCGTAGTCTGCATCTTCTTTGCAAGGTCTGGAGCAAGCGGTGCATTAAACACACGATTCTCATCAAGATACATGCTGAGATAATGTGCATCTGGATTTGTCAGGGCGCCATATTTCATCGCAGCGTTCCTGAGAGCTTCAGCGCCTGCATCGCTGAGCGTGAATTGTACTCCCCACGGGCTATTTCCGCTGGCTGCTCCTCCCTGCGACACTTGCTCAGGCACTCCCACTCCAATAATCTGGTCTCCATACAGTACATGTACTGTCTCATTTCCCTGTACCTGTATTCGAATCTCGAATTTGCCAGGGGTCAATGCGAGTTTTCTTGCTTCTTCTACTGCTACTCCGGGCAGGTCGATAAGTAAATAATTATCTCCGACTGGAGTTATTGTTATTTGCTTAAGAGCTATCGGATTCAGTTTGGCATTAAGAACTTTGATAGTGGTATCTCTTGTGTCTGTTGACACGCCTTCCCGAAACGGCGGAATGACTTTTCCGTCAACAGGCTTTAACAGGTCGTTCAGTGAGTTCTCTGTCACGGCTTTTCTTATTTCGAACGTAATTAACCTGCCAGGTATAGGAACGACCTCTGCGTTCAGGTTGTCATCTAAATACTTCTGGAGCAATAACACCTTGTTAGTTTGAAGCGTTACCTTGGTGCCGCCTCCAGCACTTCTGGATATGTTGGATATGCCAAGCCCAAATGAATCTATCGTATTTTTGGTAGTCTCTTTCGAAGTCGTAAAGGTGACAGAAGTATCTGTGACATCATTGACCTGGATCGAGGTATCATTGAGCAATTTTCCAAGCTCTACCTGGACTAATTTATGTTCGTCAGCATCAACCTGTGCAACTGCACCCTGTATCTGCACCTGGAGCCATGAACCACCGTCAAGGTCAAGACCATATTTTAAATTGTTCTGTATGCTAAATTTACCATTTGAATATGATACTGTAATAGCCGCAATAGAGCCGATGATTACTAATATGAGCAATAAGACACGCCAGTTTTTATAAAAAGGTTCTTCATCGTTCATGCTCTCCTCCTCTTCTTTTTGGGTTTTTCAATTCTTTTTTCGACTTGCTTCATCCCTCTTTCTACATACCATCTTAAAATCCCCACATTGGTCATCCACGTGTTTATCATATCTGCGACCACACCGAAAATAATCACTACTGAAATATCTCGTATGATATCGATGCGTGTGAATGAAGATACAAGATACGAACCTGATGATACAATGAATAAAGCGACCATAGCAGCCAGCGTTGTTGTCGTCATAGTCAATCCTGTTTTCATCGCGCTTACTATCTTGTCGTTGATTTCTCCTTTTCGCTTAAGGAGCCTTGTAGTTAAGAGAATATCAGTGTCCACAGAGTAACCAATAAGCATCAAAAGAGCCGCTACAGTTCCAAAAGAGAGCATGACGCCAAATACATCCATCATTGCCACGGCAAAAGTTATGTCAGCAAAAGCCGAAATCACTACAGCCGCAGATGGTATAAAAGTCCTGAAAACTATGAAAACCACGATCGCCATTAAAATAAAAGAGATAATTATAGCGTGAACAGCCTGTCCCTGCAAGGATTTGCTGAACTGTTCTCCCGTATCCCTTATTTCCACATTCGTGAATTCAGATTTTACTTTCGTAACAAGTTCATTTTTTAAGGATGCATCCATAGGACCAAATTGCATCAGTTTTCGCAGTCCACTGCCGTACTCCCTCACCTGGGCATCTGGATATCCTTTGAACTCCTGTTCTAACTGGTCTATAGTTTTCGTACTATCGAATATTACCGCTGTGCCGCCCTTGAATTCCATCCCAAGTGTTACAGGCGCACCGGTTTTGTAGGTCGTATAAGCCACAATAGAAAGTGATAATATGAGCACTATCGCAGGAACAATAAGCATCTGCCTCAACGTGATGTTTTTAACGTAGGCTTCTATTGCCTTTTCATTGATCAAATTCATAGAAAATCTCCTTTTCTACAGGTCAGGACTTCACTACATTATAACACTACATATTTACCTTTTGCTATTTCTTTCGAAAATAAACAGTAAATATTTATTGTTTGATGTTTCTTTAATTCCTGATGCGACCAACAATAGATGAATATTTCATGGAACTTGCAGCCGTAGTTGCAAAACGCTCAACATGCCTGCGGAATCAGGTAGGTGCTGTCATTGTGAAAGACAAAAGGATTCTTTCAACAGGTTATAATGGCGCACCGCGAAATCTTCCGCACTGCCTTGATATAGGCTGCATAAGGCAGCAAAATAATATAGAATCCGGCACAAGACATGAACTGTGCCGCGCTGTACATGCTGAACTGAACGCTATTATTCAGGCTGCACTTCATGGCGTGAGTATCGAGGGGGCGACTGTCTATTGTACGCACCAGCCGTGTATCCTCTGTGCAAAGATGCTTATCAATGCTAATATTGAAAAAGTTGTCTTTGGAATGGTTTATCCCGACATCGAGGCTTTAAAATTTTTTGAGAAAGCAGGGGTTAAGGTTGAGCAACTAACAAACAGATCGCAGGAGATAGATGCTTGAGTTAATACAGATACTGATAGAAGCATTGTGGCTGATGCTGCCAGCGTACATTGCCAACCCCTCAGCCGTAGTATTCGGGGGCGGAACACCGGTAGATTTTGGGAAGAACTGGTCTGATGGGAGAAGGATATTGGGGGACGGGAAAACTATACGTGGACTGCTTGGTGGCACTGCGTGCGGTATTATTATTGGGCTAATCCAGATGCACATCTCAACCATGTGGCTTCCGGCAAATTTTACATTCAAGAACTTTACGCTCATATCCATCATCACCCTCTCTTTTGGCGCACTGCTTGGAGATATGGTAAAAAGTTTTTTCAAACGAAGAGCTGGATATGTCCGTGGAGCAAAGCTTCCTCTTATAGATCAACTTGACTTTGTGGCAGGTGCATGGATTCTTACCTATATTTTTGAGCCTCAGTGGTTCACTGAAAACTTTACGCTTCAGATAATGATCACTGTTCTCATCCTGACTCCGGTATTCCATCGTTTGACTAATATTATCGGATATTATATAAAGGTAAAAAAAGAACCCTGGTAGAGATGAGACTTTCTTGATAAGTCTCTTCTCTCTTTGTCAGGCTCTAATGACCTGTTGCTGCCGCCAGAGCCATGACAGTCTGGGCATCAGCAGTAGGTGAACCGACAATAATCAGGTTATCCTCATTTGCCCACATTATAGTATAATATGGCTCCTGCCCGGTTGTGGTCTGAGAATAATCAGTAATCTTTGTTGCGTTATGCCCATTAACTGAGACCGCCTCGAAGGGACTGTAGTTGGCATCTTTGTATTTCTCTTTGTAAAGAGCGATAAGCGCCTGCGGGTTTTCGTTTTTAATTACCTGAATATAAAAATCATTCCCATTGTTTCTGTAAACACCTTCAGTAGCATTGATCACAGTGCTGCCAAAATCCACCTCGGCTCCATCATGGATGCCCATGTAAGTGAAACCGACAGGTAGATTGCTTTTAGGAATTATATCAGAGCCGGCAACTTCATTGGTAACACAGCCTGAGATAAAGACTGCTGAAATAAGTAAAATGAAGAATAACACAAATTTATTTAACATGGATTATCTCCTTTTTTGTTTTTCCATAAATAGATGGCTTGGGTTTAAAAATTTAACGGTCTATAATCCCATCTCAACCTGCTTCAACTCACTTTTCTTTTTCTCAAGGAACTTATAGACAGGTCCATGCGCAGAACCTTCTATGAGCATTTCAATACCTTTGCGCGCCACAGCGTTCTGTTCGGGACGCCCTATCATGCATACGGTCTTTCCGTAAACAGAGATGCGTACATTTGTAATGCTCTCAAAGACTTCGCGGGCTTTGCCTGCTTTCCCGATTATCCGCCCTCTTATGCGCTGAAGCTCCTTTTCTGTTTTAGCGATGTTTGAAAGATCAATGGTCTCAAACATCAAAAGGTCATCATCCAGCATCCGAAGAGCCTTTTCTGGACTGAAACCACGCGCTATCGCATTTATCACGTCTCCTGTGCGCAATCCTTTAAGCGGGTCCTTTGCATCTATTATTTCAATATCCCCGCTCTGGCTGTCGATATTGAGCTGAGTTGTTGTTTTTTCTTCGATTAATTCTTTAATACTGCCTTTTGGTCCTACAAGAACTGCGATTCTCTCAAGTGGGATTTTAATATGCTCTGTCATTTTTTCATCTCTTTATAATTGAAATCATATCCTTTTCATCTACTGGAATATCAAATTTCTTAAAGAATTTTGCCACGTTGGTTATATCTCGCCTCAGATATGTTTCTGCATTAAAATGGTCTGTGGTCATGGACTGTCCCATGTCTATTATCACAGGTTCCATATCCTTCATATCAACCAGTATGTTATATTCGCTCAGGTCAGCATGAACAAGTTCAGCCTTTGCATACAGCAAAGACATATATTCAAGAGTCATATTAAAAATATGCTGCGCTTCTTCGTGGTTGAGTTTTACATCTTTTAACTGAGGCATCGGCACGCCGTCCTTTCCTATAAATTCCATCAACAATATATTTCTTTTTGTGATATACGGCTTTGGCACCCTTACCCCAGCTTCATCTGCTCTCTTGAGGTTCTTAAATTCTTTTTTAGCCCATGCAAAGATTATATCTTTCTTAGACTGTTTGATGCCGATAAACCTGGGATCTCCTAAAATATATTCTTTCATTGAATTAAAATTTGCTGTCGATACCATATATATTTTTACAGCGATTTCCATTATATCATCTTTTTTTGAGACAGCGTGGAAAATATTTGCTTCTTTTCCAGTACTGACAGAACCTCCAAGCGCATCGATGTAGCCTTTTCTTGACAGATCATACAGTGCCATTAACGTTGCTGTATCAAAAACATCAGCAAAGACATCCCTCTGGTTAGAATCTTTGACTCGCATGCGGAATTCACCGATTACCTCATCCATACGGCGAATCTTCTTGTCACTGACCATAGCTAACTTTTCAAAAATCCTTTGCGTTCAAGCCAGTTTACCTGAGGTGCGCTGTATTTCCATGTGATATCTGCTTTTTCATTCTGAAAAGACCACGGGACGACTATAACGACATCTCCTTCCCTGATCCATATTCTCTTTTTGATCTTACCTGGAATGCGAGCAAGTCTTACCACACCATCCATGCACCTTACTCTTATCTTGTTAGCTCCCAGCAGGCTTTCAACAACCCCCAGCACTTCATTGGCATTTTTTTGTGGAATGCGAACCCTCGTGAACTCTTCTTCTGGCTGGGGATTGCTACTTGCTCGTTGTTTCAGTATAACACCTCATATTTTCATGCTTCATATTGTATCTGCTGTATATCAGTATAGGTTCGATCTCCGCAGGCGTTAATTCGATACGCACCGTACCTACTGAGGGTATATACAACATGATAGAATATAATGATTTCTCTACTTATCCCTATAAGTTAATATTACCTTCAAACAAAAAGAGATATGTGCCACTCAATAACAGAGTCAGGAAAACCGCAACCGAACTCACACCATGTATTCACGGCGCCAGGGTCGCAGAAAGCGCAGAAGGGTGTGGAAGAAGCGCTGATAAACTTATCGACTTCAGCGTCAATCTTAATCCGCTTGATCCGCCTAAATTGAGAAAAGTTTTAGAAAATGCTTATAAAACCATATACAGTTATCCTGATAACAGATATGTAAGTTTCAGGAAAGCTGCGGCTGATTCACTTGGAGTCTCTCCAGAAAACATCGTCCCTGGCAACGGTTCATCAGAATTAATCCGTCTTTTTGCAGAGACTGTCATCCAGCCTGGGGATAAAGTGATAATTCCTTCCCCCACGTTTGGTGAGTATGAATTCCAATCAAGGTTTTTTGGGGCTGAGATAGAAAAGATCGACCATGACGACATAATGAACATTGAAACTGACGGCTGTAAGGCTATTTTCCTCTGCAACCCGAACAATCCCACAGGTGAGCTCATAACGCATGAAAACATCCTGAAGCTCGCAAAAAAATGTATCGAATCTGAGAGTTTCCTGTTCGCGGACGAAGCCTTTATTGAGCTATCATATCCTGATGAAAGCATTGCAAAACTTGCTGCATCGAACGATTTTGTATTCGTCTTACGTTCTCTTACAAAAACGTATTCTATTCCCGGTCTCAGGGCTGGTTTTGCTGTTGCATCTTCTGACTTTGCAAAGCTTTTAAATGCTCTTCGAATCCCATGGAATCTCAATTCTCTGGCTCTTGCTGCTGGAGAGCATCTCCTTAAAAATAATAAAACATACCTTGACAAGTCACGTAAGTTAATTAAAAAAGAGCGGGACTGGCTGACATCCCGCCTTGCTCTGATACGAGGCTTTAAACCCTATCCAAGTGATGCGAATTTCATCCTGGTAGATGCAAGAGATTTCTTGATCAATTCATCAGAATTGACCGAAAGGATGCTAAGACATGATATCATCATCCGCGACTGTGCTTCTCTTGGTCTTGAAAACCATATCAGAGTAGCGGTCAGGAAAAGAAAAGATAACATAAGGTTGATAAAGGCTTTTTCTGCGGTCATTTCTGAGTGGGGTAGCGAAATTGCTGAGAAAGAGATAGGTAAAGCTCTGCAAAGCGGGGTCTCTGCAAGGAGCAGGCTTGACTGCGAATATTACCCTTGTCATTTTTTGGGTCAGGACTGCACGTTCTGTTTCTGTCCATTCTATCCATGCGAAAATGAGAACACAGGAGGAGAGTTCGTGAAGAAATCCACAGGCGGAAAGGTGTGGAGCTGCGCTAAATGCGTCCTATTACATAAAGGAGAGACCGCGGACAGGGTGCTGAAAGCATTGATGGCAGGGAAGAAAATCAAGGAAGTCTGGATGCTGATGGAGATCGACAACCGCCACGCCTGATTCCTCATGCTCGTAATCTGGCTTATCTCAGTCGAGCAATTCTTTTTAAGCATCAACTCCTTTTAGTACCATGATGGAAATCCAGGACCTCGACCTCCCTTCCAGTGTCATTCAATTCTATCAGGATTCAGGCATAAAGAAACTCTATCCACCACAGGCTGATGCTGTTAAAGCTGACATCCTTGAAGGCAAAGCGATTGTAGCAGCAATACCCACAGCATCAGGTAAAACGCTCCTTGCAGAGTTCGCAATGTTAAAATCGATATTGAATGGGGACGGGAAAGCACTGTACATCGTTCCCCTGAGGGCGCTTGCGAGCGAGAAATATGAGAGGTTCAGAGGTTTTGAAAATATAAAGAAAAGCAATGGCAGAGGCATATCGACCACGATTTCAACAGGGGATTTCGACTCAAGCGATGAATGGCTCGGTAAGTTCGACATCATTGTGGCGACCTCTGAGAAAGTGGACTCATTGCTACGGAACAGGAGTCACTGGCTTGAAGAGATAACAGTTGTAATAGCTGATGAGATCCATCTCATAGATTCGCCCGACCGCGGTCCCACGCTTGAAATCGTACTTGCAAAATTAAGGCAGATAAACCCGCAGCTTATCGCACTCTCAGCAACCATCGGCAATGCGGATGAGCTCGCAAAATGGCTCAATGCTGCTCTTGTGGTGAGCGAATGGCGTCCTATCAAATTAAAAGAAGGCGTCTTTTTTGGGAATATCATAAATTTTGTTAACAGTCAGCGAGCAGTCAAAGGCGCGCATAAAGACAGCACAATATCCCTTGTCATCGATACCCTGATCGAAGGTGGACAGGCACTTGTTTTCGAGAGCAGCCGCAAGAACGCCGAAGGCATCGCCGCTCGCATCGGGACAGCGATATCTCCTCTTATCAACAGTGAAACAAAAGAAAAACTGAAGCTTCTTGCCGCAGAGATAAGCGAGTCAAGTGAGGTGGATACTGCAAGAAAGCTTGCTCTGTGCATAGAGAATGGGAGCGCATTCCATCATGCTGGTCTTACCTCAGATCAACGCAGGGGCATAGAGAACGGGTTTCGTTCAGGTACTATAAAAGTGATCGCGTCCACACCTACGCTCGCAGCAGGACTCAATCTCCCTGCGCGCAGGGTTATAATCAAAGGATATAGACGATATGATGCTAACTTTGGCATGACACCAATACCTGTACTTGAATACAAGCAGATGGCAGGCAGGGCAGGTCGCCCTGGGCTTGATCCTTACGGCGAATCAGTGCTTGCTGCAAAAACATACGATGAATTCGAGGAACTCATGCGTGAGTATGTTCTTGCGAAAGTTGAAAAAATCTGGTCAAAGCTTGGGAACGAGAACGCATTGCGCACACATATCCTTTCCACCATTGCAACAGGTTTTGCAAGAAGTATGGAAGAACTGCTTGAATTCATGAAGGCTACATTTTATTCACAGCAGCAGGAAGCATGGAGCCTGAAAGCGATAATCGAGAAAGTAATAGCTTTCCTTATTGATAAGAAGATGATAATTGAAAAAAATGGACTTCTCCCAACACGCCTTGGAGAACTGGTGTCCCGTTTATACATCGATCCTCTCTCAGCTTCAATGGTCATCGAAGGCATGGAAAAAATAGAAGAAAAAGGGATCATGTATACAGATTTAACGCTGCTTCATCTTGTGTGCAAGACCCCTGACATGCGCCAGTTATATCTTCGTTCGAACGACTATGAATGGTTAAGCGACTTTATCATGGAACACAGTGCTGAATTCGTTCAAATACCAGGGCAGTTCAAAGTGGATTATGAGTGGTTCATGTCAGAGGTCAAAACAGCATGCATTATGTTTGACTGGATAAATGAAATAAAAGAGGAAGACATTGTCAGGAAGTATGGAATCGGTGAAGGGGATATCAGGACATTGGCTGAAAATACGCAGTGGCTTGTGCATTCGATGGCTGAGCTCGGTTCGTTCCTGAAAAAATCTTCTGCGCAAAAAGCTAAGGAACTTGTAGAGCGTGTGGAATACGGAGCCAGTCCTGAACTTCTTGACCTTATCCAGATAAGGGATATAGGCAGGGTGCGCGCCCGCAGGCTGTATAACGCAGGGTATCGGGATATGGAAGCGCTCAGGGCGGCAGAGCCAAAGGCGATTGCAAAAATTATCGGCTCCAAGACAGCACAAAAAATCCTGCGACAGATAGGCACCCCTGCAGAGAAAGAACAGCAAAACCTTGGGAATTTCAGGTAACCTTTAATACTTGCTTGATAGTTAATGAGATGATTTCAAGGGATAAGTGATTATGTTGAGTTTCGCTCGAACTCTTTTATATGGAAGTTACGAAATCTTGCTGGCTAACGAAATAAAGGAAAAACCAGTTCCATCGCATGTTGCAATAATCATGGATGGTAACAGGCGGTTTGCCAAAAAATACGGTTTAGCGCAGTATTATGGTCATTTCAAGGGAGCAGATACCACAGAAAAAGTACTTGATTGGAGTTTTGATATTGGGATTTCACAGCTCACGGTATATGCGTTTTCAACTGAAAATTTCTCAAGACCATCAGAAGAACAAAAGCAACTGTTTGAGCTTATAGGGATCAGGTTCGATAAAATATGTACAGATGCACGTACCCATAAACGCCGTATGAGGGTGAGGGTGATTGGAAACATAGATATTCTTCCGCCTTCTCTGAGGGCGTCCGCTAAACGTGCAGAAGAGATAACGAAAAATTATGACGGTGTGTACCTGAACGTTGCGCTTGGTTATGGAGGAAGACAGGAACTTGTGGATGCTGCTTATGCAATGGCATTGAAGCTCAGGAACGGCAAGCTATCTTTAAAAGATATTAATGAAGATGTCATATCGAGCAATCTGTACCCATCAAGCGGAGCCGTGCCGTATGTAGACCTTATCATCCGTACAGGCGGAGATGAGCGGATTTCCAATTTTCTTCCCTGGCAGACAAATGGGAATGAGTGTACAGCATATTTCTGCGCTCCTTTCTGGCCTGAATTTCGCAGAATAGATTTCCTTCGGGCTATACGCACGTATCAGGCACGTGAATATGAACGACAAAAAAATACTATCATGCGGATTGTTAAGTTATTAAGCTATTATGGAAAAGTGGAAGTAGAAGACGTTATCAGGATATCAAGAAAGTTTATTGCGACTCCCAAACATGAGATTATAAAAATGCTTCATGACCCGACATACAATAATGTTGTGAAGGCATGAGCAACTTATTTATAGAACCACAAACACTTAGAATCATCTTTACGTTCGGAGGTATTTGATTATGTCAGCTCAATTAAGTGGACAGCCGATTATTATATTAGATA
>JAWOKW010000230.1:0-14836 GCA_033854095.1 Candidatus Methanoperedens sp.
AATATTTACCAAGAAATCTCTGTCCTCTGATCAAATCCTCCTTCGGCTCGGTAATTGACCAAAAATGCAGCAAGACTAAATCCTGTCCCCATTTTGGTCTTGTCGATCTTATTGTTGCAGAGGCGACATGTGATGGAAAAAAGAAGATGTACGAACTTATGAACCAGTTTATCCCAACCCATGTCATGGACCTTCCCCAGAAGCCTGAAAATCAAAATGCTCTGGAGTACTATATTAAAGAACTGGAATGCCTGAAAGATCTTCTGGAAAAGCTGACCGGCAATAAAATCACTGATGCTAAACTCAGGAATGAAATAAAATCTGTAAATGAAACGAGAAAACTGCTCCATGCACTCTATGAATTAAGGAAAAGAGACTCTCCGCCAATCAGGGGAACTGAAATGCTGAAAGTTCTTCAGCAAATGCATTTTCTGGCTCCCGACGAGTTCAGAAAGAATCTCGTTTTACTGCTCGATGAGCTAAAAGTAAAGAAAAGGGAGAACCCCGGACAGCGGATAATGATATCCGGTTGCCCGATGGCTGCAGGGACTATGAAAGTACCGGAAATTATAGAGAATCGGGGCGGGATGATAGTGGTAGAGGAAAGCTGCACCGGCACGAGGGCCTTCTGGGATCTGGTGGATGAGAATAAAGAATCAATGAGAGCCGTAGCTGAAAGATATCTGAAAATCCCCTGCGCCTGCATGTATCCGAACGACAGGAGAATCGATCAGATCCTTCAACTTGCCAGGGATTTCAATGTTGGCGGGGTTGTTTATTATACCCTTCAGTTCTGCCATGGATACAATGTCGAGAAATACAGGGTTGCAGAAGCTTTGAAAAAATCAGGCATTCCTCTCCTATCTATAGAAACAGACTACAGCGGGGCTGACACTGAGCAGATAAGGACACGAGTGGATGCCTTTCTGGAGATGCTGGAATGATATCTATAGGAATTGATGCCGGTGCTGCGACCACCAAGGCCGTTGTGCTTCGTGAAAATGAAATAGCAGGATACACCATTGTACCTACGGGCTTCGATTTTAGAAAAGCGGGGGAGAAAGCCTTTGAGGAAGTTCTCTCAAATTGCAGCATAGGCGAGAGCGAGGTTGGAAAAATTCTGGCAACAGGATATGGCGGAAGTAGTATTGGATTTGCAGAAAGAACTACCAGCGAGATAACAGCCCATGCTAGAGGTGTTAATTATCTTATCCCGGCAGCCCACACGATAATCGACATCGGCGGCCAGGATAGCAAAGTGATCATCACAGAAAATGGTAAAGTTGTAGACTTTCTGATGAATGACAGATGTGCGGCAGGAACCGGTAAGTTTCTGGAATACACGGCAAAAGCTCTTGAAATATCGCTGAATGAACTGGGAACGCTTGCACTGGTCTCAAAAAATCCAGCAAAGATCAGCAGCATGTGTACAGTATTCGCGGAATCGGAAGTTATCAGCTTAAGGGCTCAAAAGACTAAAAAAGAAGATATAGCTGCCGGCCTTATTGAAAGTATTATCCTGCGAACCATTACAATGGTCAAAAAGCTGGGGATAAAACCTGAGGTGGTTTTTGTGGGCGGAGTGGCTAAAAATCCTGGAGTAGTAAAGGCACTGGAGAAGGCATTAGATATCAGGATAAAACTCCCGGAAGAGCCGCAAATAACTGGTGCTTTGGGGGCCGCGCTGCTCGCTTAAAATTTTACTGCAATATCATTCGAGATTTTGGAACGTACCAGAATCCAGCTACTTCTGAACATCCTTCGATGAGACCCATTTTATCATAGGCATTATTGCGCCTCTAAGTTCTGCCCCTTCTTTTGTGAGCGAGTACTCCACCCTTGGGGGTATTTCAGCAAAAGATTCTCTTTTAATCAAGTTTGCATTCTCCAGGTCCTTTAATCTATCTGCTAATGTTTTTGGGCTTATTTCACCCAACTTTTTCTCAAGTTCGCTATAGCGCAATTTCTGGTTATTTCCAATCGCGCTAATAATTAATAATGCCCATTTCTTACTAAGGATGCCCATAATGCCTTCAATTGAGCATAGGCATATATTTTCTTTGTTTGTTATACATTTCTTGTTATTTTTTTGCATAATGACTTTCTTTTTTGATAGTTGCTATTTAACTTTAAACTTGGAAGTTTAAATACTTTATTAACTGAAGTAACTCTAAAGATAAAAGGAGGTGAAAAAGATGTGCCAACAATGCATTCCGATTAATAAAAATAATGACCGACGGCTGAACGATTCCACAGAAAACAAAAATAAAGATGTCGATAGTGAAGAATACGAGCAGGTTTTAAAAAATATCTAAAATGTCATTGCAATGTCTCTGCCCCTCTTTTAGACCGGGGGCAGCAATTTATTCAACAAAAATTGATAAAATGGAAACAATATACATCATCACACACTGGCTGCATATTGGTTCGGAGCCCATTTTAGTCCCTCGTTAGCTCTTCTTATCTACCATACCGATGCCCTTAAATTCAAATATTGGCAGCCATTGATTAAGTGAAATCAGCTGAAATCATAAAAGATACTGAGAGATCATATCTACTACTGATAGTGAATTCATTGAATTCAGAACGAATTAATGAAATCATTGAGAAGTAGATGCTGAAATCGCCTATGATCGTATCCTTGGCTTACGTAGAGAGCTTGCTTTCCCTCGAATCAGCATAATCCATAATTTCTCTCTTCTTTTCGAAGTATCTGTCAGGTAGCTTGAGTCCCTTTAACCAGCATTTCTTACAGTTCTCATATCCGACGCAGTAAGGTTCAAAACCTTTAACCCCATAGCAATATTTCGGTTCCGGTCTCCCAAAAGGATCAGTCTCAAGCAGCGAGTTCAATTGATATACAGTGCGCTCCTGGTCAAAGTTAGGTACTCCCATTTTTTTCTCGATTATTTCAACGCACTGATCCACATTATAGAACCAAAGCAATATAGAGAACATTGCTGCGCGTACCTGATGAGGTACAGATTTTTCTTTAATAGCACGAGCGAAGCATGGAAATTCCAGAAGTTTGCTGAAATCGTCAACGCTCTCAAGAACAATTCTTCTGGGCATTCCTATCTTTATCAGACATCCTTGCGGACCCAGTTCTGGTTTGATGATTTCCTGAATGTAAATGCTGTCCTTTTTTAGTTTTATGATCGTATTCAGCAGTTCTCCTGGAGACATATTCACTGCTTTCTCTTTTTCCGTAACTTCCCACTTGGCTTGAGGTTGATACTGTTTCATATTACTGGCTAAAGCCATGACAGTCATTGGGCAGTTTAGATTTCCTTCACTCTCCATTGCTTTCATAATGAATTCAACCAGCGGTACGGCTTTTTCGTGCTTGCCTCTGAGTACCCACGGTCCATGAGTATTTGCTATGGAGTCGATACTGTTTGTGAATCCCGCAGTGGTTTCTATGAATTTCGCCTTTGTATTATACTGAATTGTTTGGTCGGCTATCTTCACAATTGCATTAAAAACCTGTTTTGAATATATGCCGAAATGATGCCCGAAAATTCTTGCAGGGATATAAACACGCTTGCTTTTTATGAAAACATCTTCAGCAGCATATCTGCTTGTGGCGTCCCTGAGAGGTATAGAAACATAGCCATTTTCCATTCGTGCATCAGCACTGTACATGGCTCTCAGCATACCGGTCTCTCCTGCCAGGCGGGGGATCTGAAATATTGCGATCTCATCCTGGCCATCTTCTATTGGCTGCATGGCAGGCAGTTTAAATCCATGATATTCCAGCATAAGTTTCTGGAACATACATAAAGCTCTTGCTGATATTCGTTCGAATTTCTCTTCCCTGGCACGCCACCCGGCAATACCTGCTACAGCTGCAAGTCTCTCAGGCGTTCCGAAATCTGAGAATTCAATCGGAATATCAGCCTTTCCAATAGCAGAAGAAAGATAGTATTCCACCAGTCCTGCCAATCCTTCTTTAATGCGCAGGCCTTTAATCCCTGTTCTCATTACCTCCAGAAGTGTCTCTGGAGGCATCTTATGCGCTGAAATAATGGGATTATCGGACATGGGCTTACCAGTTTGGCTTTGATATTATTTTTTCTAAATCATAAGGGTGCATAAATTCCTGTACTTTTTCTATTAACACTTGCATGCAGGCTGCCTTTGAGACCTCTCCCGACTGAAGCTGGGAGACTCCAGAGTTCATACAACCTCTCCATGGCTCTCATCTTCATTGAAAGTATCTCGGATTACAGCATCCATGGCCTCAGTTATCGTCTTTTCGGGTTTAACGGACGATCCGCTCTGTCTCTGGCCTACCCCAAAGCTGGCTGGAATTTTCCTGCCACTTGCAGATTGATACGCCCTTGATACCGCCGCGCTAAGGACTGGTTCCAAACCTGGCCAGAGCATTCTTGCTCTGGCTATATCAAGGGAGCCTGTATTTACATCGACACATTTTGCCAGAAATGCAGAGTACAGGTCTCTTTGCATTTCTATACCGCAGCATATATGCCATCTCTGACTCAACGGCTTTTTCACAGCCTCACCGCAGATGTGGCATACCTGAGATAGTTTTGTGCTCTGTGTAGGGAAGTCATTAAAGCATCCTCCAGCATTCTCAGCTTTTCTTTTGAGGCTGCTCATGAACATCGATGGTGCCCTTTCCTGAACTGATTTTCCAAAATTCTTTTGCCAAGCACTGTACGGGATCTTTTCAGTTTTTATATTTATCCCCATGGCTATTATTTCGTTAATGTCTCTACCGTGAATGGATTTCCTGTGTGCAGCTAACTTTCTATCAATCTCTGCGACTTCATTATTTGTTTTCATATAATGATTGGATCTTTTCTATTTCTTCTTGCCCTTCTTGACAGTTCCATCCTCATTATAATTTTGTGGGTTGTTAGCCCTTCTTTGCCTGTCTATTTTCCTCTGCAATTTCCGTTTTTCTTTCTGCTTCGGTACAAGTTCCCTGCAAAACTGTTTCAATTCAGACTTAGTATCGCCGACAATGGCTATAGTACTCGGACCTACATCCAGTCCTATTTCTTCATTGCCTATTTTTTTATCAGGGTTCTGATACGGTTTTCCTTCTAGAATGAGCTGTACATAGAATCTGTTCTTTGAATTGATCTTTCTTCTGACAATTCGGCAGTATTTTATCTTATGTTCAGGCTTTAATCCGTACTTGATGACTTCGCTAGTTTCATCGATTATGCAGGATATTTCTAGACCTGACCAATATAGTGTATTATCCCTGAAAATCAATCCGGTCAGGTTGTTTTTCCCCTCTAGAGTATCAAACTGGTTCTTCCCTTTAAACCTGACGTTTTTTGCTCTTCCGAATGCCTTTTTCTGGACTGCCTTGAATGCTCGTGTAGCTATCTTCTGAGCTATGTTGCTATTGATATGCTTTTTGATCCAGCTATCTCTTATCCTGGTGACATAATCATGAAGAGCGTATTCTGTGAAGCCATATTCCTTATCAAGATTTTTGAATTTATCGGTCCTTTCTTCACATGCCGGCAATATTATAAATTTCTGGAATTCTCGGGACTGTCGTATGAGATCAAGTCTTTTGAGTGCTTCTCCAAGACATGCATTATACAGCTGTCTTCCTGCTTCCAGTCTGGTCAATATGATAGTTTCTTGATTTAGGGCAGTCTCTAGAGGTAGTTCCAGTACAAAAGATGGAGTTTTTCGTTTCATATATCATTTGTCGTATGGATAGTTTTTGGTCTTGAGTCTTAGCTGAGCAACCTGAAAGTATTCCCTTTTTATTTCAATGGGGAAATTCGTCTCAACAGCTGAAGTCGAGATTTTCTTTCCTTTTTGAATCCATTTCTGTAATAAGTGGATTCTCGAACATTATTTACCAGTTTGGTTTTGAGATTATTTCTTCTAAATCATAAGGGTGTCTAAGTTCCTGAACTCTTCTGTTAACACCTGCATGCAAACTGCCTGTGAAGCGCAGCACGCGCCTCTCATCAGCGCTAACCTTCGAGTCCAGTGGTATTCCTGCACTGTATAGCATCTTTGTTATGAAAGATCTTGTTTCTTTCCGATATTGCCAGGCTTCATCCTCCAAAACATGTATATGCGCCCCCTGCCCGCTGTAATAAACATGAATATTCTCGGGAGCAAATCCCCATTCTACCATGATTTTCCTGGCTTCAAAAGCCTTATCTACGGCTACCTGGATGCAGTTAAAACAGTAGATATATCCTTCAGATTCTTTTGGATGCACCGGCGGAATCCCCTTTATCATGCGCTGCCATGCTGCAATCTCTTTTTCACCGGCATCAGCCTTAATTCCGGGGTGATGTTCGCACAAACCCGCCATGGCAACATCTTTAGAGTCGATATCGAAAGCAAGCAGCCATCCGTTATTTGTTTTTAATGAAAAATAAAATCCTGCGACCTGACTGTTCTCTATTATAATTTCCTCTGAAGAGTCGAATTTCTTAAAGTCAAGAAGCAGATTTCTGAGGTCTTCAAGGTGATATCTCCTATTTCCCCTACGCACGAAATCCTTTTCCAGAAGGCTGACGGTTCTTATTGGCCTTAGGAAGGCAAATGCGTACTCTAATGGAGAAGATTTCTTAAGATAGTCGGGCAAGGTTTTCCAGGTCAACGGAAAGGCCTCTTTATAGAAAGATTTGATATCTTTTGCCGTTGATGGGCGCCAATTGCTAACTTCGATTTTGTGAGGGTCAATAGACATAGCTATCGATATTTTGTATGGATCCTATTTATTCGAATTATGTCGAATCAGAATCTCCATAATTGATATTACGATACCAGCTCATATTTAAAGAAACTGGTATCTGGTATTTGGATGCCAATAATTCAGATTTCAGCCGAATCAATGTTCGCGCCTTCGATCTTTATATATGTCACGATACCGCCGGGCACATCAGAAATTTCTGTTATCCCCAATCTTTCAAGTACTTTTATCTCCTTTCGTACTTGAGTCTTTTTAATTAGTTTTGCAGCTTCGAGAACTCTGAGAAGATCTCCAAGCTTGTATTTTCTTATCTTAATGCCTGCTGTTTTGAGGTTCATATCCAGCTCATCGATAGATTTCGGTGATTCCAGAAATTTCAGGATCTCAGAGCAGATATTTTTTACTTCCCCGCTCATTTCAGAAAGCTTGATATCGGGCGCAGGTTCATTTTTTCTGGCGATGGCTTTTCCAGCTTCAGTCAGTTCCCACAGGCTCGTTGCTCTTCTTACTCCGAAACTCTTTCTTCCGGCGATTCTAACCCAACCCATTCTTTTAAGTCGCTCCATTCTTTGTTCAGCAGGAGGACCGTCCCTGGATAGATTAAGAATTTCTGCGATTCTCTTGCTTGTAAGCATGCCTACCTTGTCCAGGAGTATGAGTATTTTCAGATCAAGAGTGTCTGGAGGATTATAATTGTCTCGAGTTTCATCTTGCGATACACAGCTCAACAATTATGCCACCGCCCTTACGTTCTTCATTCAGATCGAAAGAGGTATGTGATATACGCCCGGCAGCTTAACCTTTCGTCCAGGGATCGTCATAATTACTATTGAACGTGCCGCCTCTTTAACATTGTCAATGAATATTTCCAGCCGCAGTCTATCCATAAAGCTTATCTCATCTATTACAAAGAACGGGTACTTTTCTCCAATCTTAAATGCGCGATATCCGCTTAATAGCAGGATAAGTCCAGCTACCTCTTTTTCTGTCTTGCTGAGGCTTTTTATAGTATCTGCATATCCTGCGCCAGCTTTGCTGAGCCTGATCACCTTCAAGTTAAAATTATCATCCAGAAGGAGCTCGTTTATGTTTTCAAAACCCATCTTTGAATATATGTTTTTGATCTCTGAACTGAATAATTTTATAATACCATTCTCGCGTTCTTCAATTTCCACCGCAAGCGATTTCATTTTATTTTTTGCACCGGCGAGTTTCTCTTCTATTTCGCTTATTTCAGCAGAAGCAGGTTCGAGAGTGCTCAGCTCTTTCTTGAGATTTTCCATCGAGTTCATAGCTACAGCTATTTCCCTTTCCACCTCGATTTTCCTCTCTTCGAACTCCGACACTTCTTTAGATTTTTTCCCCGATGCTTTCTCTTTCTGAGCTTTGAGCTCTTTCAGTCGATCCTCAAGAGCCTTCATGTTATCCATTTTCTGGGAAAGTTGCTTCTTCCATGCCTCAAGATCCTTTAGTGTCCTTTTTCTTTCAGTTCTCATGCTCTCCACTTCATCTTTTCTGGCTTTCAGACCGCCTATTTCCCGGCTTAACTTGCTTACTTTTTCATTCAGTTCATTTGCCTGATTCAATACTTTCATGTATTCTTCAGATGTTTTCTTGAGTTTTGCTTTGATATATTCGTATTTAGTCGAATGGTCGCATACAGGGCAGATAATAGTTTGTTCTTCATCAGAAATCAATGCCTTGAGTTTATCCTTGGGTTCCTCATGGGTAGCTGCATACACCTGAATGTTTTCATCAATGAACCTGAGCTGTGCCAGTTCATTCGATCTTAGAAGTTCTGCTTTCCCTATCTCTTTTTTATTTTCTTCCAGACTTTTTTTCTCAAGCTCCTTTGCTTCTATCTGTTTGCGAATTTCTTCTATTCCTCCAGATATGTGCTGATCTATAGCTCCCAGCCTTTCCTCCCTGGATTTTACAGCAGACTCCGCGGCTTTAATGCTCTCCGTAATGTTCTTTAGATTTGCTTCTGTTGCAGCTATTTCACCCTCGAGCTCAACCAGTTTTGTTTCTCCCTTTTCAGGGTGTCTCTCGTAAAGCTCTTTCTTCTCCAATTCGAGTTCCCCAAGATTTCTCTCCTGCCCTTTAAGATTCTTCTTAAGAATGTCGATTTTATTTACTTTTTCCTGGCACTCTTTCAGTGCACTCTGAAGTGCTGACTCGTTCTCAATAAGTTTTTTATGCTGAACTTTGAGCAGATCGACTCCTGAATATTCGGTCAGCACGTCTCTAAGATTTTTTCCAGCTCTAACATCGGCTATAACCGGGTTGTTTTCGTCTGCTACAGCGAACCGTCTTATCAAGCCCAATGTATCCTCTGGCGCTATCGACCTGCCTGAAATCTCGGTTTCTTTCTTTTTCCCTCTTTTTATTATTCTCTCTATTTTATTTTCATCGAAAACAAGCCTTACACTTCCTTCCGTCTCTGTTGAGTGCAGTATATGTGCATTCTGCGCAGCTTCTTTAGAGGGGAGCACTGATAGCGTAAATGCCCCTACCATGCTGGTTTTTCCAGCTGCGTTCGGTGCTTCGACTATATTAACCCCTGGTCTTATTTCGAGTTTGGTCTTTCCCCGCAGACCGCCCAGATTTTCAGCTTCAATTTGCATTGCTTGCATTATTTGTACTGTTTCCATAATGAAATATTCCTGTATCTACTGTTTTCTTTCTTTAATGCACTTACAGATAAAATCTTTTCTCAAGACTTCATCTACATCATATAATCGCCCACACTTGTCGCATCTGACGACCAGAAACGGAGACAGACTTGTTCCTTTCCCTCCTATTCCCCTGATCGAAGCCTGCCTGAGAAGGAGACCGAAATTATCTTTCAGATATTTTATTCTTGTGTCCGCTTTCTTTAGGAACTCCTCTGTTGATACTTTTTTGATAGGAAGGTTCAGGCAGTGTTTAATGTGATTCCACATTACTGCTCTTGATAGAAACAAGTCTCTCAACGAGTACATATCTATGTCGTACTGCTTGAGAATAGCAGTTGTTATGCCATAATCTTCATCAGAAACCTCTCTTGAATCAAAAACCTTTCGAACAGTTTTGTAAAGATCGGATATTTTCACCAGGGGCATGGACATGCTCTTTTCATCGGCACTTCTCCTGATGATTTGTTCAAGGATTTTTATGTTGATATTGTGAGCGATTGCAGGCGCACCATACCGTTTCTTATAATACCCCAATCCGAGGTACATTGATTTGATTTCTTCATTTATCTCGGCTGTATCAAGTCCCAGACTCTCGATTGTCGTATCCATCGCGCATTTCATTCGGGTCTATATTTCTCTTACGGGGTATCTTAAGTTTCTATTATTACGATAATAATCAGACAGTTCAAAAATAGATTAAGAAAATTTAACGCTTTTCTATTTTCTCAGTTCCAACCTTTTTAACGAACGGCTTGTTAATTTTATCAGGCATCCAGTCAGGCTTATTCTTTGGAGCTGGAAAGAGTTCTTTCCAGCCCATGAAAATATGCACTTTCTTGGTCCCTCGCTCTCGAAGTCTGATCTCTACAGGTTTATCCTTTGTTCCCCCGATACGATTTGCTACTTTAAGAGCAGCCTGCCTGGGCTGGCGGCCGGAAAACACACTGGTTTCACTTCCAGCAGTATCTCTCAAAACAAAATTTTTAATTTCACTCATGCTTTCACCATTTACGCTTGTTGATTTTTCACATGCTCATGTAATCCATCATGGTATATAATTTTTATTCTCCCCTGTTTTCTATTTTCAATTTTTCAACAACTGGAGTCTCTCTTACAGCCATGCTTAGACTTGTATCCCGCACTATTACAGGAGTTCACTCTTTACTCGCGATTCTTTGCGAGTCGGGCTGCAAAATTTTCCATATCCTTCTCATTAAAAATAGCATGTTCTATCAGGAATTTCACAGCATCTTGAAACGTAGGCATTATCTCTATCCCCGGAGCGCTATTTCCATTTCCAGATTTGATTATCCTTACATATTTTTTGATAATCTGTTTGTAGATATTTTCAATGAATATATGATCTTCGGGTGTTATTTCCACAAAGTTTATCCCGCCCCGATCCAATTTTCCACCTCTCATTTTTCAAGAAACTATTCATTTTAAAAGGATTGATATAGACGCGCAGTCCACCTTCGTTCATGTTTCTGTCTATCTTTTTCTCATACTTATATTTTTGGATGGAGGATGGAGGAAAAGACGAACTTTGCACCTGAAATGCCGATTTTGAGCCACATTAATTACAAAGCTGCTCATATTATCTTTGTTTTGAAAGCAGCTGGAAACGTTTTCAATGAGGAACTTAGTAAAGAGAGGCAAATGGAAGTATGAATGACTAAGAATTTATTCATAAAGATGATCTTAATAATTATTGCCGTTCTGATCTTAGCCCTATTAATTTCTCACAATCCACCTATTTTCAATTCCAACTCCGCCGACCCCTACACCAGCACCCACTCAAACAAGCACCATCTCTGTGACATCCTCCCCTCACTGAAGTGAAGGGCTTCCTGTCTCCACGAGTGTCTTTTGACTGCTCTCCACAGGCGTAAATTCCCCACAGTCCGTGGGTACTGATTTCGTTCCTTTATTACCGATCAGGATTGCAGAAACATGGTCTCGCTTTAATATGAGACCGCATTGAGGACAGATGTGTACCCTCACAGACAGGTCTTTGGGTACTTTAGCTCCGCAAAGGCATTTCTGTGATGTCCAGTACGGATCGACAAGTTCAATTGTCTTACCAGCGTATTCTGCTTTGTAAGCTGTGAACCTGATTATCTGACCCCATCCGGCATCCAAGATAGATTTGGCAAGATGATGGTTCTGCACCATGTTCCTGATCTGCAAATCCTCAAATACTATATGGTCGAAGTCTTTAACAAGCCCTCTGCTTGTTCTATGATTGAAATTCTTTCTCTGATTCCTGATTTTCCTGTGTACTTTTGCTGCTTTGACCTTTTGTTTTCCTCTATTCTTTGACCCCAATTTCTTCCGTGATAGCTTTCTCTGTTCCCATGCAAGGGATTCCTCAGATTTTCTATAGAACTTCTGCGGATCAATCTCTTTTCCGTTGCTCAATGTGAGTAGATGCTCAAGACCGACATCTACACCTGTTTTTGTTTCTATCGAGACTTTCTCTACTTTTCTGTCTATATCAACTGTGAATATTGCATACCACTGATCAACGTCTTTCTTGACAGTACACGTCTTGATCTTTCCTTCCATCTCCCTGTGCTGGAACATTCTCATAGTTCCTATTTTTGACAGCCATAAGCTCATGCCATCGAGTTCAAAGCCTGATTGTGGGTATGTGAAAGTATTGTACCTATTTCTTCCTTTAAATCTCGGATAACCATATCCATTAAAGAAGTTCTGGAAACTTCTATCTACCCTTTTGATTACATCCTGGAGTACCTGAGAGTGGACTTCTTTCTGGATATTTGTTTTTGTAGCAGTCAATTCCCGTTTCTGACTGTAGTAATCAATCCATCCAAGTTTACCCCAGGGAAATACCTGAAAATCTCTCTTTAATCGGTTAAGCTCCGCTTCTCTTTTTCGTTCTGCAAGAGAATCGTTGTAGAGACGTCGACACGTGTCGAGAGTTTTATTCAGCTTAACCTCTTGATTCTTGTTGGGGTAGATTCGAAAGCTATAGGCTTTTTTCATCAGTATTCACATTCTTTTGTTTGGAAATAATTTTAATGATAGCGGAGTGAAAGTGAAATTAATTGTAAGGGGCAAGATTCATCCCCTGTCCGAAGACAGAGAGATTCTCTACCCCTCGACCCCACATCCTAAAAACCATAAAAGTGCAAGTGAAAAACCATCAAATAAGTCACATTGTGCTCGATGACGGTAGGCAAATCTACGTCTCACCCAATCACCCTCTGGCTGATGGCAGACCTATTGGCAGAATAGAAGTAGGCGACATTGTAGATGGTGCAAGGGTAATAATGACTGAACTTGTGCCATATCAGGGAAATTATACGTATGATATACTGCCTTCCGGTGATACGAGAACTTACTGGGCGAATGGTATTCTCTTGAAAAGTTCAATAGGATAGGCTCTGTGCAAATATTCCTATTTTAGAATAGGAATGCCATCGTTCTGACGAATGAAATCATAGATGAAATCAAGAAATCCCGATGAAATCATTCCATCTACCGAATGTGAATCTGTTGATTTCAGACATTCTAAAAAGAATTGTCTCTGCTGGGAATGACTGACTACAAAAATATATGCTCCAACTGATGTTGGTAAGAACAATAATTAATGTAATTAAACAAAGATATTTAAAGAACAAAGATAGAAGTGATTCTTCGATGATTAAGTGGTTGTTGTTAGCCATGCTGCTTGTCGCGGTTATTGTATCTGGTTGTACCGAAAATAATGGCACATACTCAGTTGACCAGATATACCAGAACCCCGACTCGCTCAAAAACAAGAAAGGAGAGTGGAATACATTGACTGTCCAGGGTATTTCAGGAACGGATCCCGTATATGAGGCAGGCAATTCGAATAGTTATTACTATCTTGCACCTGAACCAAAGAATTATCCCGCCTATGAGATAATATATGTAAGTACGATCAATGGAGTACCAGATCCTGGCAGTCATGTAACGGTCAAAGGCAAAATAGACAAATCTGTGGATGCTGGAAAAATTAGAATAATTACGTTCATTCCCACAAAAGAATAAAAGTTCTACAAGAAATAAAAACGAAAAAAAGATAAAATAGGAGGTGAAAGCATATGGCAGTTCCTATAATAGCCGGTGCAGCGGGAAAGACAACCGAAACTGCAGCAACTGCGGGTGTGCAGACTGCCAACATGGGTATGCAGGCAGCGGCATCAGGAGCAAGCAGTGGAGCTGGGCGAGTATCTCAGGCACGCCATTAGGCGGTTCACAAGCCAAGGTAATAGAAGCAGGAAGTAATACAGGAGGCGCTGGTATTAACAGTTCACCGCTCGGAGGACTTCAGAGTGGAACAAACAAAGGTCCGACTGGTAATACAGGCAATACAGGCTCGGTGAAAAAATCGCCGTCATTATATGAAAAAATGAAAGACCACTGGCCCCGGATAAAATCCGCAATCAATAAAACAAAGATGGCAAACGAGATGAGAAGAGATGTACATGGATTCGGCAAGGACATGATGGGCCAGGATGCGCACAGGAATGATCCGGAACGCGGTGAACCGAGGGTCCATAACAGACACAGGCGGCTGTGATGAAGAATAGCAGCGTCAGAACCGCAGCCGCTTCATCAGCCTGACAGCGGGATGAAACCGTGGCTTTATTTTCCTCACCATCTTCTAAAAAGAAGATATTTCCAGTGCTTAAACCAGAAAGCATAAGAGTAATACAGCCGCCGGAGATCAAGAAATTTATGGTGGATGCAGCCGGACCTGAAGTGATATACAGCAATAATAAAGATGCTTTTGTGCTTATCAAATTTGCAGAGAACTGTTCAATGCAAGCCATTGATAAACTCGATGCCTTTATAGATGGTTATCGTGCTTTGCCAGACAGCGGCATTTTTTCGGCATTATACAACCCTTTATACCCGGAAGCAAATACGATAGAAAAAAAGGCTGGACCTGAAGCGAGCGTAAGCGGTTGTATATCCTATGTTTTATCACCTGAATTAAATACCATATTTATGGGCACCATGGTAAAATCCATGCTCTGCGATGTTAAAGACTCAAGACAAATAGAACGCGCGGTGGGGAATCTATGGACAGATGACAAAATGCAGGAACAAAGCATTCTTGACTTGAGAAACAAGAAGCGCAGGCTTTATGCATCTTTCACTTCCCGCCTTGGCGGACTGCAACTTTCAACGAGCATGAAATATAATCCTGAGAAGGGAACAGACGATTTTGAATTCATTAAAAGGAAACAAAACATCATGCTCGGACCTTTTTTTGAGCAAACCACTAAGATTTATAAAAAAAATAGATATGGATATCACGAACTTGAAAACAACGGAAAACGAATCGTCAGAGCATACGGATTTGTAAATATAGGCAATCTGATGGGAAAGATAGGAAGAGGCGCAGGGGATATAATAAAAGGTTCTCCTATCGAGGTACTGATTTTGAAAAAAG